>QJVY01000150.1 GCA_003235555.1 Ignavibacteria bacterium
TGACGGGGTTGCCGCAGGTATGGGCGTCGATGCAGTCGAACGAATGGCGGCTCATCGGGGCCGGGTGAGTGTTATAACCACTCTTTCGCCTCCTCCACGGACCTCGGTGCGGCGATGAAGCGCATCTCCCTGTCGACCACGACCATCGTCGGCGTGGCGTAGATCCGGTATCCTTCCACCAGCGGGCTCGACCACCCCAGCAGGTCCGAAACGGAGATCCACGGAGGTTTTTGCTCCCGGACGAACCCCAGCCATTCCTCCCGGCTCCCGTCGAGCGCCACCGCCACGACTTCGGTCCGCCCCGGCTTCCTGCCGGCGTACGCCTCTTTCAGTTTCGGGATCATCGTCCGGCAGTGCGGACACCCGGCAGCGTAAAAAACCACCATGATCCGTTCCGCCGGGAGGGTCGTGAAGTCGATCGTCCTGCCCGTGGAATCCGGGAGCGTGATCGCCGGGAGGACCGCCCCGGGGACGAACAGCTTGCGCTGTTCGATCATCTTGCCCGTCGCGCTCCGGGCGCCCCCCTCGTCGAGGCAGAGGTCGTCCTTGACCACGTAGTTGTCGATGATGTAATCGATGCACTCCTCGAAACCGAATTTCTTGAACCCGTCGATGAGGTATTCCGTCACGTGGGCATAGACCGACTCCTCGACCCGCGCCCTGGTCAGGATGCTGTCCACCGCTTTATTGAATTCCTTCTCGAGGAGGTTCTTCGGGAGCCTGGGGTTCCGGAAGTAGGTCAGGTACTCGATCGACTTCGCCGAAAAGAGGTCCGACCGGGTCAGGTCGGCGTCGGCGAAATCCACGTGGTCGAGGGCGTGCGCCTTGAGGTAGTCGAGCTGGTCCTCCGGCGGCAGGTCCCCCTTCACGACGGGCAGTTGCGCCGAACGGATGTACCGCGCGACGAAGGAGCCCGGCCTGGCCCTCGACGCCGAATCGACGAACCCGGTATAGTGGTCCTGCAGTGACGAGAGCGCGGACAGCGTCGTCGCGTGGTAGGGGTCGTCCCCCGGGTAGCGGGCGATCACGAGATGGAGGATTTCCGCCTTCGTCTTGTACTCCTTGCTCAACCGGACGAATTCGTTGTAGAGCCTGTTGCTTTCGGATTGGAGCACCCTCAGGCTGTCGCTGATGTGCGCCGCGTCGGTTTCGATCCGGATGTCCTCCCCGTCGTGGACGAAATCGATCCAGCTCCTGGAGTCGAACGACAGCCGGTAGAACCCGGGCCGGAGGATCCTGTTCATGTCGAACGTGAAGTGCCCGGGCGCGGGCGTCGTGATGGAGTCCAGCACGGCCACAGTCTCTCCGGAAAGCATCGAGAGCGCCGCCCGGCCGGCCGTCGAACCCCGTAACAGGATGTCCACCTTCCGGGGGGGCTGGGTGTACCCGGAGGCGGTGAAGAGTACAGCGAGGGCGAATATGATGAGTGGCTTCATGTCCGAGTGCTCTGGTGTCCGGTTCGTGCGCCGTGAACGTCGCGGCGCGGTGCGGGATTCACGGTGCGGTGTAACATGTTTTTACGGTCGTATAGAACTCCGCGGCAGCCCTCCCCTGCTCGCGGCTGCCGTAACTGGAACCCTTCCGCCCCCCGAAGGGCACGTGATAGTCCACGCCGGCGGTCGGCAGGTTGATCATCACCATCCCGCTGTCGGCGTGCGTCCTGAAGTGGCTCGCGTATTTCAGGGATGTGGTGCAGATTCCGGAGGTCAGGCCGAAGGGGGTGTCGTTGGCCACCGCCAGCGCTTCGTCGTAATCCTTCACCCTGATCACCGAGGCCACCGGGCCGAAGATTTCCTCCCGGTTGATGCGCATCGCGTTCCCGGTCTCCGTGAAGAGCGCGGGCGTCATGTAGTAGCCGGTCTTCACCCGTTTGAGGCGCTCGCCCCCGTGGAGGAGTTTCGCGCCTTCCTTCTTCCCGGTTTCGACGTAACCGAGGTTTTTCTGCAGCTGCGTCTCGTCGACGACCGGACCGATATCGGTCCCGGGCGCGAGGGCGTCGTCCACTTTCAGAGACCGGATCTTCTCCACGATCGCCGCGACGAAGCGGTCATGGATTCCCGCGGTGACGATCAGCCGGCTGGAGGCGGTGCAGCGCTGGCCGGTGGAAAAGTACGCCCCGTTGACCGCGGCGTTCACCGCGACGGAGAGGTCGGCGTCGTCGAGGACCACGAGCGGGTTCTTCCCCCCCATCTCCAGCTGGACTTTCGCGAGCCGGTCGGCGCACGTTTTCGCGATCGACCGGCCGACTTCGATGGAACCGGTGAAACTCACGCCGGCCACTCCGGAATTCCTCACCAGCGCGTCGCCCACGACCGACCCCTTTCCCATCACCAGGTTGAATGCCCCCTTCGGGAGCCCTGACCTCGAGACGATTTCGGCGAGGGCCCAGGCGCACCCGGGGGTGAGTTCGGCCGGTTTCAGGACGACCGTGTTTCCGAAGGCCAGCGCGGGCGCGGCCTTCCACGAGGGGATGGCGATCGGGAAGTTCCAGGGGGTAACGAGCGCGACGACGCCGATCGGCTGTCTGAACACGTCGACCTCCACGCCGGGCCTGACCGACGGGATGTGTTCGCCGGAATTCCGGACGGCTTCCCCCGCGAAGAACTTGAAGATCTGCCCCGCCCTCGCCACCTCGCCCGTCGCCTCGGGGAGGGTTTTCCCCTCTTCCCGGGCCAGGAGCCGTCCCAGCTCCTCCTTCCTGTCGAGGATTTCGGTCCCGATGAAGTCCAGCGCGGTGAATCTCTGCTGGGGCGTCGACGAGGACCATTCTCCGAGGGCGCCTTGTGCCGCCGCGACGGCGGCGGTGACGTCCGCGGCGGATGCGACGGCGTACGTATCGACGCAGTCGCCCGTATCGGAGGGGTTGATGTTCCGGTAGACCGTCCCCGACTCTTTCCATTCCCCGGAGATATAGAGTGCTTTCATATTCGGTTCCGTGTGATCGCTATGCGTCCCTGTTTCAGGGGACCGGCAGCTGGGGGCGCGTCCGGATCGCTTCTTCGATGATGGCCGAGACGCGTTCCCGCTCCTCACCCTCGAGCGTCAGCCGCGGCGGACGGACCCACTCGGTCCCGAGACCCGTGATCGCCTCGGCGAGCTTGATGTACTGTACGAACTTGATTTCGGTGTCGAGGTGCAGCACCGGGACGAACCAGTTGAAGATCCTCAGCGCGTCCTCATACTTTTTTTCGCGGATCAGCCGGTAGATTGCCACCGTCTCGGACGGGAAGGCGCACACGAGCCCCGCAACCCATCCCACGGCCCCCAGCAGGAACGCCCCGTAGGCCAGGTCGTCCACTCCGGAGAAGATCGCGTAGCGGTCTCCGCAGGCGTCCCGGATTGCCGCCACCCGCCTCGGGTCGCCCGAGGATTCCTTGATCGCGGTGAATTTCGGTTCGTCGGCGATCTCCACGAACATCTCGGGGGTGATGTCCACCCGGTAGGCGACCGGGTTGTTGTAGACCATGATCGGGAGTTGGGAGGCCTTTGCCACCGCCCTGTAATGGGCCACGGTTTCCCTCCGGTCCGCCTGGTACTGCATCCCGGGAAGGGCCATGTATCCGGCGAGTCCCATGTCTGACGTGCGTTCGACGAACCTGCAGGCCCCGGCGGTGGAGGTTTCCGAGACGCAGGAGAGTACCGGGACCCTCCCGGCCGACGCGCGGACGGCGGTCCGCACGACGTCCAGTTTTTCTTCGGGGGAGAGTGTCGCGTTTTCACCGAGGGAGCCCAGCACGACGAGGCCGTCCACCCCCGCGTCGATCTGCGCGCCGATGTGGCGTTCGTACGCCGGGAGATCCAGGGAAAGATCAGGCCGGAATTTGGTTGTCAGCGCGGGAAAGATACCCTGCCAGCTCGTGTCCAAGGGAAATACCGGTTAGTGGGGGAACCGGTGAAATATAGGGGTTTTCGGGTTGATATGGAAACGATCCGGCCATATCGGCCCCCCCCCTGCGGTATTCCCCTTTCGCTATTGGTCCCGGATGGAGCTATATTGAAGGATGGAAATGCCGGCGGCGCAGTCGTCCGCCGGATATTATCTCTCACTCATCATTTGAAAATACCGGGGGACTATGGATCACGATATCGACAGCGACAAGGAAACCACGAACGCTTCCACGACGAAAGGCGAATCCGGTTGGCAGATCTGGCAGGGGCTCTATTCCATCAGACGGAAAAAAGTTTTTCTCCGGATCGTCGATGGCCTGAAAAAACATCTCCCGCTCTCACGATGACGTACAATTTCACGATTTCATTCTGACAGGGGGTCCGTCATGCAACGGGGAAACTTCCGAAAACCGAACAACAATTTTCAGCGCGCACCAAGGGGAGGACCGGTACGGGGGAAGGGGTACACGCGGGACGGCGATCCCTGGAAGAAGGGGACCCGGCCCGGGAGAACTCCGGCCGCCGGCCCGTCGGACGCTCCGGAGGATTCCGGGGGGAAGGGATCTTCTCCGGAGACGAGACCGGAAACCCCTCAATCGAATGGGTGAACCGTCACCGTGATCGGGCGCGCGATCTGCTCGTCGATTGGGATGTTGATCAGGAATTTTTGCCCGCCTCGGTCGACGACGTACCTGTTCGGGCCGGTGTAGGTGTCGATCAGCGTCTGGAAAAGCGGTTTCGCCATGCCGTAATCGAAACCTGTCCCCGGCCGGACCTCAACGGACATGAGTTTCAGGTCGGGGGCGACGTAGAACAGTTCACTCCCGTCCCCCCGCCACCTTGGCTGCGAACCCCCGTCCACCGATACCTGCCAGCGGCCGCCCGCCTTCGGAAAACTCTGGACGTAGACTTCGGGTTTGCCCGACTCGTTGGAAACGTACGCGATCCACCGGCCATCCGGTGAGAACTGGGGGTACCGTTCGTCGAACTGCGTCTCGAGGAACGGATACGGTTTTTCAGAGGTGTCCGTTGGCGCGAACCAGACGTCGGTGTGGGTCCTCGGGTGCGCGAGTTCGATGAGGAGGTACCGGCCGTCGGCGGAG
>QJVY01000263.1 GCA_003235555.1 Ignavibacteria bacterium
CTTCGACCACGGAGCGAAGATCCGTGTGGTGGGGGTAGGCGGCGGTGGCGGGAACGCCATCACGAGCATGATCGAGAAGAAACTCCAGGGAGTGGACTTCTTCGCGATCAACACCGACATGCAGGCCCTCGAACGCAACAAGGCGCCGAACAAGGTCCAGATCGGGAAAAATCTCACCCGAGGACTGGGCGCCGGGGCGGACCCCTCCATCGGGCAGCGCGCGGTCGAAGAGGACCGGGACGAAATCGCACGCTCGCTCACCGGCAGCGACATGGTGTTCATCACCGCCGGCATGGGCGGCGGCACGGGGACCGGCGGCGCTCCGGTGGTGGCGAACATCGCCAAGAGTATGGGCGCGCTGGTCGTCGGAATCGTCTCGAAGCCCTTCTCCTGCGAGGGGAAGAAGCGCATGGGCCAGGCCGAAAGCGGCATCGAGGAGATGAAGAAGCAGGTGGACACCCTGATCGTCATCCCCAACCAGAAGCTGCTGTCGATCGTGGAACGGAACACGCCCCTGCAGGACGCCTTCGACAAGGCGAACGACGTGCTCTATAACGCGACCCGGGGGATCTCCGAACTCATCACCGTGTCGGGCCTGATCAACGTCGACTTCGCCGACGTCAGGACCGTCATGCGGGAGATGGGCGACGCGATCATGGGGTCGGGCGTCGCCGGCGGCGAGAACCGCGCCGTCGAGGCGGCCCATTCGGCGATCTCGAGTCCGCTGCTGGAGGGCGTTTCGATCAACGGCGCGCTCGGCGTGCTCGTCAACGTGACGGGCGGCCCGACGATGTCGCTGGTCGAGGTGGACGAGGCGGTGAGCGTGATCCACGAGGCGTCCGGAGAGGAAGCCAACGTCATCATGGGCGCGGTCATCGACGAGAACATGGGCGACGACATGATGGTGACCGTCATCGCGACGGGGTTCAACAAGAAGGGACTCGGGGCGATCCGCGTGGCGAAACAGGCCGCGAAGATCGAACGCATCCCGGTCGGCGTCAACGAGATCAAGTCGTACGACGAACCGGCGTACATCCGGAAGGGGATAGACATTTCCATCAACCAGCCCCGGCCGGAAGCGATGCAGAACCCCGGGACACCGGAAAAGCCCGAAGAGGAAAAGCCGGCGTTCCTGCGGAAAATCATGGACTGAAAGCAGGCGGGCCGGAACGCGCAACACGTAACACGCAAGACCTAAATAACGTAACACCTATCGTATTCATTGTGTTGGTACCGGGCCGGGGTGGCGTCCGATTCGAGCGGGCGCCATCCGGACCGGTTGTCCGCGGAGGGTCCATAATGAAGGCGATGACCATCAGCCTCCTTGTTCTTCTTGCGGGGAGATTCCCTGCCCCGGCGCAGGAAGCTTCGGTACCACCGTCCGGCGCGAACGGCGTGATCGTCACGACGTCGTGGGTCGCCGGCCGCATCAACGACACCTCCCTGGTCCTCCTCCACGTCGGGGACCGCGGGGAATACGACAGCCTCCACCTGTACGGCGCCTGCTTCATCTCCACGCGGGAGATCTCCGCGCCGAGGACGGAGGGCTCCCTCTCGCTCGAACTTCCAACCGTGGAACTCCTCGATTCGGTCTTCGAATCGAAGGGGGTATCGGACAATTCCACGATCGTCATCTATCCCGGAAACGACTGGGTCACTCCGGCGGCAAGGGTGTGGCTTACGCTGGATTACCTCGGGTTCGGAGGGAGGACGTTCATCATGGACGGCGGGATGACGGCCTGGAAGGCGGAAGGAAGGCCTCTCACCGCGGAGGTCCGGAAGGCAACGACCGGTTCCGTCACTCCGCACCCGCGGCACGACGTCGTCGTCTCCAAAAAGTGGGTCCGCGACAGATTGAAAGACCCGGACATCGCCCTCCTCGACGCGCGCAACCCCGTCTATTATAGTGGCAAGGACACCGGGAACGCCTCGCGTCCGGGCCACATCCCCGGTGCGAAGAACCTACCCTTCGACAGCATGCTCGACAGCACCAACCACTTCAGGAATCCCGCCGAAATCCTCGACCTTTTCGGGGCGGCCGGAATGGCAGAAGGAAAAACCGCAGTATCCTACTGTCACATCGGGCAGCAGGCGAGCCTGCTGTACGTCATGGCAAAGGCGGCCGGTTTCGAGGCGCGCCTGTACGACGGATCGATGCAGGAATGGACAGCCGATCCGGACATGCCGGTGGTCGTCGAAGCCGGGGAAAAACCAAAATAGTCCTTCCACCGGACCCTCCCGGGCGCGGCCTATTTGCTTCTTCTGGGGGCAATCTTTACGTTTAAGTATGCGTAACCTCCTCCGATACACGCTACTCCCGGGGACCATCGTCCTGCTGGCCGCGCTCACCGCCACCGAAGCGCAGTCGCCCAGGGTCACGAGCGCCCTGAAAATCGCCCGGCTGAAATACTCGGGCGGGGGCGACTGGTACAACGACCCGCAGGAGGAGGTGAACCTCCTGAAGTTCGTCGGGGAGAACTCGCCGGTGGATGTCGACCCCGTGTACGGGTTCGTGGAGGCGACAAGCGAAGAATTCTTCACCTATCCGTTCGTTTTTTTGACGGGACACGGCAACATGAAGTTCAACGACGCGGAAGTCGACAGGATCAGGACATACCTGGAAAACGGCGGCTTCCTCTACGCCGACGACGACTACGGCATGGACAAGGCGTTCCGCAGGGAGATGAAAAAGGTTTTCCCGGGTCAGAACTTCGCTGAACTCCCCTTCTCGCACGGGCTGTACCACTGTTTCTACGACTTCCCGAACGGCCCGCCCAAGACGCACGAACATGACGGAAAAATCCCCAGGGGTTTCGGGTTGTTTTACGAGGGCCGCATGGTCGTGTATTACACGTACGAATCGAACCCGAGCGACGGCTGGAACGACACGGAGGTACACGGCGATCCACCGCGGAAACGCGAGGAAGCGCTCCGCTTCGGAACCAACATCGTCGTTTGGGCGTTGACCCATTAAATGAACGCCCCCGCTTCCCCATACCAGGAAATCCTCAGACGGCTGAGGGCCGTCGTCCGGAAAAGGAACCTGTTCGGTCTCTTCCGGGGCCTGCTCCTGGCGGTCGCCTCCCTTGTCGCGATCCTCCTGGCGGCGGCCGTCGTCGAACGCGCTTTCCTGCCCGGCGGTGAGGTCAGGTTCTGGATGTTCGCGGCGGGACTCACCCTCTCGGCGGCGGCGGTGGGGTGGTTCGTCGGCCCGGCACTCGCGCGGCTGGCGGGACTGGTCCGCCCCCCCGAACCCCTCGACGTGGCGAAACAGGTCGGCGAGCGGCTCGACGGGGTCAGGGACCGGTTGATCGACGTGATGGAGATGTTCCCCGAGAAGGAAAGGCTGGCGGGCCGGTACTCGACCGACCTGATCGAGGGCGCGTTCGCCTCCGTCTGGGACGACGTGAAGGAACTGAATTTTACGGCCGTCGTGGAATCCGGCCCTCTGGTCCGGAGCGCACGGTACGGCATTGCCGCCGCCGCCCTGGGGCTGGTGCTCTGGACCGCCTTTCCCGGCATATTCGGCGACCCGATCTCCAGGATCATCCGGTACGACGAGGCCTTCGCCGCGGAGAGGACACTCACCCTCAACGTCGAACCGGGGGACATCGAAGTCGTGAGGGGACAACCGCTGACGATCACCGTGAGGACGTCCGGGATGAAGGCGGAGCGGGTGGCGTTGAACACCCGTCCGGAGGGGAGGATCGACTTCGAATCGGCGGAGATGCAGGCCGCGGAACCGGGCGGTACCTTTACCCTGGAGCTTCCCGGTGTGAGGTCCACCACGTCGTACTTCGCTTCCTCCGGTGGGAGCAGCAGCGAACGGTACACCATCACCGTGGTGGACCGGCCCATCGTGAAATCGTTCATGCTGTCGGTCAAACCGCCCCCCTACACCCGCCTGCCCGAAAAAAAACTTGATGAAAACATCGGGGACATCTCAGCCCTGCCCGGGAGCACGGTCGGCGTTTCCATCGAGGCGAGCAAGGAGGTGGCCGCGGCACAGATGATCTTCCACGACAGCGTCGTGACGGAGATGAAGGTGTCCGGGGAGACCGCCGCCGGCTCGTTCCGCGTGCGCAAAGAAGACCGGTACCGGTTCCGCCTGGAGGACAATGATGGCCTCACCAACCCCGACCCGATCGACTACACCGTCCGGACGCTCCGGGACGAGTACCCGATGATCGAAATCGAAGAGCCCGGGAAGAACCTGGACATCACCGGCGACATGCAGGTGAACCTGAAACTGAACATCAGGGACGATTACGGGTTTTCGGGGATCAGGCTGTATTTCAGGATGGAGCATTCGAAGTACGAGGAGGCGGGCAGGGAATACTCCGTCCTGGAGCTCCCCATGGGAGCCGCCGCGGCCGGAGCGGGCGTCGGCCAGAGGGTCGTCTACTACGCATGGAACATCGGCAAACTGTCGCTCGCCCCGGAGGACGTCGTTTCCTATTTCGCGGAGGTCGCCGACAACGACAACGTGTCGGGCCCGAAAGCATCGCGGAGCCAGACCTTCCTCCTCCGGCTGCCCTCACTGGAAGAGGTCCTGGCGGACGTCAACAACACATCCGACCAGTCGCTCGAAGAGCTGCAGAAGATGTCCGAGGAGATGGAGACCCTGAAGGAATCCCTCGAGGAGGTGAACCGCGAGGTGAAGAAACAGAGGGACAAAGTCGACTGGCAACAGCAGAAGAAAGCGGAACAGCTCGCGCAAAAATACGAATCCCTCCGGCAGAAGGCCGAGAAGACCGCGCGGATGATGGAGGAAATGGTGAAGAAGATGGACGACAACCACCTCCTGTCGGAGACCACCCTGCAGAAATACGAGGAACTGCAGAAGCTGATGCAGGAGCTGAACTCCGAGGAGCTCCGCGAGGCCCTGAAGAAGCTCCAGGAGTCGATGAAAAAACTCTCCCCCCAGCAGATGCGGGAGGCCATGCAGAAACTGACCGTCTCGGAGGAGCAGTTCCGGAAAAACCTCGAACGCACGGTCGAACTCCTGAAGCGGATCCACATCGAACAGAAACTGGACGAGCTCATCAAGAGGGCGGACGAACTGAAAAACAGCCAGGACGCGCTCGCGAAGAAAACCAGGGAGGCCGGGGACGAAAACCGCGAAGCGCTGAGCCGCGAACAGTCGGACATGTCGAAAGAGGCGAAATCGCTGGAGAACGAGAGTTCCGACCTGGGGAAAAAGATGGAGGAGTTCTCGAAGGAGATGCCGCTCGGGGAAATGAACAGGGCATCGCAGGATCTTGCAGACAGGAACGTCCCGGAACAGATGCGGAACTCCGCCTCGAAGATGCAATCGGGGGAAATGAAGAGGGCGTCCGAGAGCCAGGAAAAATCGAGCAAAGACCTCTCCGAATTCAGCCAGCAGATGCAGGCGGTCCAGAACGCCCTGCGGGAAAAACAGATGAAGCAGATCGTGAACGAAATGCGCCGGCAGATCCAGAACCTTCTGGAGCTCTCGAAAAGCCAGGAGTCGATCAAGGACGAGACCGCCGCGATGGACCCGAACTCGCAGAGGTTCCGCGACGCCGCGCGGAAACAGCAGGAAACCCTCGAAGACCTCGGTTCGGTGGCGAACGCGATGACGGAGCTTTCCAAGAAGACCTTCGCCATCGGCCCGGAACTGGGGCGCGAGATGGGGAACGCCATGCAGCGGATGGGCGAGGCCATGGAGGAGATGGAGCGGCGGAACCCAGGCGGCTCGTCACGGCAGCAGCGCGAGGCGATGGGCTCGATGAACCGGGCGGCGATGAGCATGCAGGGGTCGCTCAAGGGGATGATGGAGGGGGAGGGAGAGATGGGGATGGCGGGGCTGATGGGCAGGCTGGGGCAGATGGCGGGGCAGCAGCAGGGGATCAACCAGGGGACGCAGCAGGCGCAGGGGCAGTCGGGAGAAGAGGGGGGGATGACGGCCGCGCAGATGGCCGCCTACGGCAGGCTGGCGGGACAGCAGGGTTCGCTGAGCAAATCGCTGCAGGAGCTCGCTCAGGAAGCGAAAAACTCGGGCGACTTCAGCAAAATCCTGGGCGACCTCGACAAGATCGCGAAGGAAATGACCGAAGTGCAGACGAGCCTCTCGCAGGGAGAGGTCAACCCCGGGACCACGAGCAAGCAGGAGAGGATCCTCTCGCGGCTCCTCGAGTCCCAGAAGTCGCTGAGGGAAAGGGATTACGAGAAGCGCCGCACGGCGCAGAGCGGAACGAACGTCGTCCGGGAGGGGCCGTCCGCGATCAACTTCGGATCGCAGGAAGGGAGGAACCGGTTGAGGGAGGAACTCTTCCAGGTGCGCGAGGGGAAGTACGCGCGCGATTACGAGGAATTGATACGAAAATACTTCGAGCAGCTCGAAGAGGGCGGCTCGCAGAAACCGAACGACTGAACCCTACCCGAAGTATTTATCCCTGTACGCGTTGATCCTGTCGCGGTAGGCCAGGGCCGCCGTTCGGGCCTTTTCGGCGAAATCGGCGCCTCCCGACGCGTAGAGGATCGCCCGGCCGACATTGATCACCGCCATCTCCCCCTTCGGGTCGCATCCGAACCGTACCGTGGCCGCGAGGTCCCCCTTCTGGGCGCCGATGCCCGGGATCAGCAGGGGCATCTCCGGGACGAGCGACCGCACCCTCCTCAGATCCGCCGGGCGGGTCGCGCCGACCACCAGTCCGATGTTCCTCCGCAGGTTCCATTTTTTCGCCGCGGCGATGACGTGCTCGTAGAGCGGCCTGCCGCGGACCTTCAGGTGCTGAAAATCCCTCGACCCGGGGTTCGACGTTACGGCGAGGATGAACGCGCCACGGTCCTTCCGGCGGATGAAGGGGTCCACCGAATCGAATCCCATCCAGGGGTTCACCGTCGATGCCGAGAATTTCCAGTCGTCGCAGAAGAGTCCCGCCTGTTTCTCCGAGGAATTCCGGATATCCCCCCTCTTCCCGTCACCGATGGTGACGAGCCCACGGGGAATCGACGCGAGCGTCCTGTGGACCGTGTCCCACCCGCGCGCGCCCGAGGATTCATAGAATGAAATATTGAGTTTGTAGGCGCAGACGAGGTCCTCGGTCGCCTCGATGATGCGCCTGTTGAACTCGAGCGCCGGGTTGCCGCGGCGCCGGAGCGACCGGGGGATGCGCGAGGGCTCGGGGTCGAGACCGACACACAGGAGGGTATCGTTTTTCCGCTGGGCGAGGCGGAGCTTCTGGTAGAAGGTCATGTCAGTCGGTGATGTCCGTGAGGAACCCGAGTGTGGCGAAGAATCCGATGAACAGCGTCACGTAGAGCGCGGCGTAGACGTCCGTCTTCACCGTTTCGATCCGCTCGATTGCGGCAAAGGAGAGCTTGCCCGAATAGGGGACCCGGACGATCATGCTGTCCGGCCGGTGCTCGATCCCGTTGCCGGTGAGGTAGTACACCCCCGCGCTGTCGCCGATGGTGTATTTCCCCCCGCTGAATTCGATCATCCGGCTGGTCCTGGTGAAGACCTGGATGTCCCCCTGTTCCGAGATGTCGAACGTGTCCGGCCTGAAGGTGTGCCGGGTGACGCACCCGGGAGCCTGCAGGAGGGCGGCGAGGATGAACACGCATGCGGCCAGGGAGCGGGCCGGGGAAGTTGTCAGGTGGAACCTTCTCACGGACGGCTTGTCATCCCCCCGATATACTCCCCGAGCCAGCCGAACACGGTCTGGTGCCAGAACTCGCTGTTGGCGGGTTTCAGTACCCAGTGGCCTTCGTCGGGAAAATAGAGGAACTTCGACGGCACACCCCGGCGTTGCAGCGTCGTGAAGAGCTGCTGTCCCTCGGTCATCGGCACGCGGTAATCGAGTTCGCCGTGCACGATCAGCGCGGGCGTGTTGAAATTCCCGGCGTACCGGTGCGGCGAGAAGTGGTCGAAGTCGGGGGTCTCCCAGGGGATCCCGTGTTCCCACTCGTCGAACCAGACCTCCTCGGTGGTGCCGTACATGCTGTAGAAATTGTACACGCCGTCGTGGACCACGTAGGTCTTGAACCTGTCGGTGTGTCCCATCATCCAGTTCATCATGTAGCCCCCGTACGAGGCGCCCACGGCGGCCATGCGTGCCGTGTCGATATACGGGAGGGCCTCCATGTACGACAATCCGGCCATGAGGTCCTCGTAGACTTTTCCGCCCCAGTCGCGGGTAATCTCGTCGGTGAACTTCTGCCCGAAACCGGTGCTCCCGCGGGGGTTCGGCAGCGCCACGACGTACCCCTGCGCGGCCCAGAGCGAGGGGTTCCAGCGGGTCGACCAGGAATTTCCCCACGCCCCCTGCGGACCGCCGTGCACCATGTAGACGAACGGGTATTTCTTCGAGGCGTCGAAGAACGGCGGCTTGATGATCCACATGTGGACCTTCGTGCCGCCGGCGCCCGCGAACCAGACCACCTCCGGTTTCGAAAACTCGATGTTCGCGAAGAGCGCACCGTTGATGTCGGTGACCGCGCGAACGTCCCCGCCGTCGGAGGCCATCGTAAATATTTCCGGCGCCCGGGTGAGTGAACGGCCGGCGAAGACCATGGTGCCGCCGTCGGCCGAGAGGCTGAACGAGGAGGCCGAGCCCTCGCCGGTGAGCCGTTCCGGGGCCGAACCGTCGAGCCCGACGTTCCAGACCGCGCTGTTGGCTTCCACGGATGCTTCGAGATAGATCTTCTCCGAAGACGGTGCCCACCCGAAGGCGTCGACGTTCGTATCGAAGTTTTCGGTGAGGCTCCTGGTGGTGCCGGCGGCGCGGTCGTAGAGCATGAGCTGCCAGCGGTCAGCCTCGAAATCCGCACGGGCCTGCGCCCGGTAGGCGATATACTTCCCGTCGGGGGAGTACCGGGGGAACCCGTCGGCAGCGGGGTTCGTGGTGATCTGCTTCACCGCGCCGGTGGAGAGGTTCACGCTGAGAATGTCGTGGTTGGTCCTCCACGCCTGTTCCCTGACCGGGAGCGGAGTCGCGGTGTACGCCAGCTCGGCGCCGTCCGGGGAAAACCCGAAGTCGTCCCCGGCGGAAAACGTGGACGACGTGGGAACCGCGTCGCGCTCGCCGGGCGTGACGTCCCGCGGGTCGCCCCCGGCCGCGGGGACGACGAAGATGTGCTGGACCTTGTCCTCTACCACGCTGTCCCAGTGCCTGTACAACAGGTGCGTGTAGATCCGGGCCTTGACCTTCGAGGTGTCCCGGAACGTTTCCTTTTCCCTGTTCAACCGGTCGCTCTCGGCGAAGGGCCTGTCGGAAAATTCCGGGAAGACGCCGGATACGAAGGCGATGGTCTTTCCGTCGGGGGACCAGACCGGCTGGCCGGCCCCCGTGGAAATCGTCGTCAGCTGCCTGGGTTCGCCGCCGGCCGCGTCCACGAGGTAGATCTGACCCGATCCACCCCGGCTCGACACGAAGGCGATGGTCTTCCCGTCGGGAGACCAGCGCGCGCTGTGATCGCCCTTCGGGGAGGTGATGAACGCGCGCGCGTCGCCACCCCCTACCGACGCGATCCAGATGTCGCTGTTCGTTTTATTTTCATCCTTGAGGACGTGGGAGACCGTAAAGAGGACGGATTTCCCGTCGGGGGAGATCTGCGGGTCGGAGATTCTGTCGATGGTGAACATGTCCGCCAGGGTGAAGGCCCGCTTTTCCTGCGCCGTGAGGGCCCAGGCGAGGCTGAGGGTGAGTATCGTCGCGGCGATGGCCGCGCGCGTCAAGGGGTTTTTCATATCGTCCTCGTCATTTGAAGTTTTTCCACATCATCGATTCGACCGGCTTCACGGTCCGCCGGTTGTATTTTGCAGATTTCTTCCTGTTGTACGGCACCGTGACGTCACCCGATACCTCAAAGTAAATCAGCTGCCCGATGGGCATGCCCGCGTAGATCCGGACCGGCTGACGCACCGATATCTCGAGTGTCCACGTGTTGCAGAAGCCGATATCCCCCTTGCCCGCGGTGGCGTGGATGTCGATCCCCAACCTGCCGATGCTGCTTTTGCCCTCCAAAAACGGCACGTGGGTATGGGTCTCCGTGTACTCGTGGGTGACGCCGAGGTAGAGTTTGCTCGGGACGAGGATCATGCCCTCCGGGGGAATCCGGAAAGTGTTGATCCTGTTGTGGACCCGCGCGTCGAGGATTTCGTCCCTGTAGAGCGCGAGCCATTTCCCCAGGTGCACGTCGTAGCTGTTCGAGCCGAGGTACCGTTTCCTGAACGGCGCGATGACGATCGTGCCCTTCCTCATTTCGTCGAGGATCTGGCTGTCGGTCAGGATCATACGGTGCGGATGATGGTATTGGGAGTAAGAAGAAGCGATTCAATGTACGAAAAAACGGGAGAGAAACAAGGTCATCTTCCCCCGCCGAGGTCCTTCCATCGCCGGGAGTACTCGGCGAGCGTCCGGTTCACGAGGGAGTGCACTGACTCCTCCTCGAAGTGAACCGCGCTGAGTTTCTTGCCCGCCTTCATCCCGGTGAGGATCTCGAGACCCTCGTCGATCGTGGACACGGCGTAGACGTGGAACTTCTTTTTCCTGACCGCCTCGACGACCTCGTCCTTGAGCATGAGGTCCTTCCTGTTCTGCTCCGGGATGATGACCCCCTGCGTCCCGGTCAGTCCCTGGGCACGGCAGGTGACGAAAAAACCCTCGATCTTCTGGTTGATTCCCCCCACCGGCTGGATCTCCCCGTTCTGGTTGACGGACCCGGTCACGGCGATGTCCTGCCGGAGCGGGACGCCGGAGAGGGATGAAAGAATGGCGTAGATTTCCGTCGAAGACGCGCTGTCCCCGTCCACACCCGAATACGACTGTTCGAAGGTGATGCTCGCATTCATCGTCAGTGGTTTGTCCTGCGCGTAGGTCCCGTGGAAATATCCGCTGATGATGAGGACCCCCTTGTTGTAGGAGGGCCCGCTCATTTCCGCCTCACGTTCTATATTGATGACGCCGTCGCGGCCGACCGAAGTGCGCGCGGTGATGCGCACCGGGAGGCCGAACGCGTACTCCCGGAGGTCGACCACCGTCAGCCCGTTGATCTGCCCCACCGCGCTGCCGCGGGTGTCGATCATGATCGTCCCGTCCCTGATGACCTCGCGCATCTTGCACTCCATCAGCCGCGACCGTTCCCGCCGCTCTTCGATGGCCTTCGAGACGAATTTCCGGGAGACGACCTTCTCCCCCCCCTTGACCGCCCAGTAATTGGCCTCGTGGAGGATGTCGGAGAGGACGTTGAAGCGCGCGGAAAGTTTCTTCTGGCTTCCGGCCAGCCTGGCGCCGTACTCGATCAGAGTCTTCATGGCGGACTCGTCGAAGGTCCCGAGTTTCTCCTGGCGGGTGACCGTGTTGATGAAGTTGACGTAGCTGCGGATCATCTCGGGTTTGTTCGCCATCTCGACGTCGAAGTCGGCCCGCACCTTGAACACCTTCTTGAAGTCCTCGTCCTGGTTGTAGAGCAGGTAGTAGATGACGGCGTCGCCGAGGATGATGACCTTGACGTCGAGGTCGACGGCCTCCGGCTTCAGGGCGGAGGTGGAACCCAGCAGCCCGGATTCCAGGGGCTGGATCTCGAGCTCGCCGTTGCGGAGGGTTCGCTTCAGCGTCGGCCAGACGCCCGGTTCCACGAGCGCGTCCACCGCGTTGATCACGAGAAAACCGCCGTCGGCCCGGAGCATGGAACCGGGCTTGATCAGCGTGAAATCCGTCCGCCAGATACCGTTCCTGTCCACCTCGCGGTCGATCGTCCCGAAGAGGTTCTTGAAGCGCGGGTTAGTTTCGATGATGAAGGGTTTCCCCGTCGTCTGGGAATTGTCCACGAGCACGTTCACCCGGTATTCGAGGTAGTCGTCCTCCTCGGCGGCGGAGTGGACGGGGAGGCCGGGGACCGGGATCGGCGCGTCGTCCGACCCCCTGAACCTGCTCAGCTCCCCCATGATGCTCTCCTGGACGGCGCCGAAGAAGGCCGCCAGTTTGTCGGGGATCGGCTTGAATTTCTTGCGGACCTCGTCAACGCTCTCCTTCACGACCGGGAGGATCAGGCGCTTCTCCAGCTCCATCAGGGAGTCCTTCGCCTTTCGTTCGATGTTCCTGAGCTCCCGCAGGATGACCTCCATCTGGCCTTCGAGTTCGCCGCGGTCTTTCTGCATCTCGTCGATCTTCTCGCGGGTGATCTGGCCCTCCTTGATCATCCCCTCGAGCTGCTCGAAAGTGACGGGCTGGCCGTTCACGATCGGCGTGATGTCGGGGCGCACCGCGGGGCCCATCTGTACCTGGATCACTTCGAAGCCCCGCTCCTTGACCTTGCCCTCGAAGTCGCGGAGGACCGACTGCTGGCGCTCGTGGAAGTGCTCCATGAGGCGTTTCCGCTCCTCCTTGAAACGCTTCCGCTCGAAGGCGGCGGGGATATCCTTGCGGAGTTCCTCGATCAGATCGTCCATCTCGTCGCGCAGCAGGTTCCCCTGTCCCGCGGCGAGCGTCAGCAGGACCGGCTGGTCGTTGTCGTTGAAATTGTGGACGTAACAGCGGTCCCGGAGGACGGCCTCCTGCTGTTTCGCCTCGGCGACGAACTGCTTGATCGTCGTGAGCCTCCCGGTGCCGGACGACCCGGTCACAAAAATGTTGTACCCGGGGCGCTTCATCTCCATGCCAAGCGTGAGGGCCTTCAGGGCCCGGTCCTGGCCGATGATCTTGCGGGACGTTCCCGGTTCCTCCGGGGGGACCGATTTCAGCGTCTTGCCGGAGCAGTGCCAACGGAGTTCGGATGCGTTGAGTTCCTTGCCGCGGTGGTTTTTCGCCATGAGCCTGTGGTCGGTAATCGATGTGGAAATACGCGGGAAAGATAAACACCCTCCCGTCAATCTGCAACTGGGGCCGGCCGGCTAGTATTCCTTCCTGTTCCGGTGGAGATTGAGGAGGATCCCCGCCATGATCATGCTCGTCAGGAGGCTCGAACCGCCGTAACTCATGAAGGGCAGGGGGACGCCGATGACCGGCATGATGCCCATGACCATCCCGATGTTGATGATCACGTGGATGGTAAGGACCGAGACGATCCCGATGGCCAGGAGGCTCCCGAAGCGGCTTTTCACCGTCGAGGCAATCTGGACGCCGCGGAGGAGCACCGCCGTCAGGAGGGCCAGCACGAGGAAGGCCCCCGCGAAGCCGAACTCCTCGCTCGGGACGCAGTAGATGAAATCGGTCCACTGCGCGGGGATGAAGTTCAGCTGCGTCTGCGTGCCGTGGAGGAAGCCCTTTCCGAAGATGCCCCCGGAGCCGATCGCGATCTTGGATTGAATGACGTTGTACCCCGCCCCGAGCGGGTCCGCGTCCGGGTTGAGGAACGTCAGGATCCGTTTCTGCTGGTAGGGAGCGAGCTGGTTGAAGAGGTACTGCACGGACACGCCGACCAGGACGGTCAGGGAAAAGACCATCGACGACAGGAGGCGGTTCGAGCGCATGACGAACAGCAGCACCAGCGTCGAGGAGATCACGAAGAGGAACACCGTCGTGTTGAAGAGCGTCGCCACGGCCGCCGCGGCCGGCGCCGCGATCGACAGCAGGAGGAAAACCGGCGCGCCCGCCCAGACGAGTATCATGAACAACGCCCCGAGGAAAATGACGGCGGTACCCATGTCGGGCTGGAGGACGATCAGCCCGAAGGGCAGCAGCACGATGCCGAACGTCGTCGCGAGCTCTGAGAAACGCCCCCGGTCGAGGTGCCGGTAGGAGAGGTACGACGCCAGGGCCATCAGCGTTGTCACCTTGACGAACTCGGACGGCTGGAGGCCGAACCCGCCGATGCCGAACCAGCTCCGTGTTCCGGCCACGGTTTTCCCGGCGACGAGCACCGCGAGGAGCATGACGATCGACAGTGCGTACGCGGGGTAGGAGATCATCTGGAGCGTCCGGAACGGGAGCAGCCAGATGGCGACCATCAGCAGGAAACCGGCGGACGCCCAGATCACCTGCCGGTTGAAATACTGCGACGCGCCCGCGTCGTACGTCGCGCTGTACACGGAGGCGATGCCGATCAGGACCAGCAGCATGACGCACACGGGGATGACCGGGTCGAGGAACGCGAACCGCTCCTTGATGTCCATCGCGCCCAGTCCCGCCGGGCGCGATTGTCTCCCCATTCCGCCGCTGAACAACGTGTCCACGCTAGTGGGCCTCCCCCGAGCTGTCGGAGGCGGCGACGGGAGGGGAGTAGATAATCCGCGGCGTGATCGTCCCGGTCAGGAACTGCTCGATGCACCGGGACGCGATGGGCGCCGCGTGCGTACCGCCGTACCCGCTGTTTTCCACCAGGACCGCGATGGCGATTTTGGGATCGTCGACGGGGGCGAAGCCGACGAACCAGGCGTGGTCCTTCACCCTGGAGTTCTGCGCCGTGCCCGTCTTCCCGGCGACCCTGATGCCAGGCACCCTCGCCAGGGAGGCGGTCCCCCCCTCCGAGTTCACGCAGCGGTCCATCCCCTCGCGGATGATCCGCCAGACATCGTCACCCACCTCGATACGCCGCGTCTGCACGGTGTTGTCGATCCATGTGCCGCTCTCCTTCACGCGGATTCTCCCGACCACCGTCGGCGTGTGCCAGTATCCCCTGCTCGCGATGGCGCCGGCGTAACTCGCCATCTGCAGGGGCGAGACCCCCATTTCCCCCTGGCCGATGGCCAGGCTCACCAGGTATCCCTGCGTCCATTTCCCCTTTCCGTAGACGCGGTCGAAGTACCCCGCGGAGGGGAGGAGCCCCGAGTTTTCTTCGAGGATGTCGATGCCCGTGGGGGATCCGAACCCGAACATCTTTCCGTAGCGGTTCCATCGCTCCAGGCCCACCTTCAGCATCAGCTGGTAGTAAAAAACGTTGCACGATTTCTGGATCGACTGGACGAACCCGGTGTTGCCGTGCACGTGGAGGTCCCGGAAGGGCCGCCGCCCGAACTGGAAAACGCCCGTGCAGTTGACCCCCCACGAGGGGGAGACAACATGGTCCTCGAGGGCCGCGGCTGCGAGCATCATCTTGACGGTCGACCCGGGGGGATACCGCGTCATGGTGGCCCGGTTGAAGAGGGGTTTGGCCGGATCGCTGTTCAGCTGAGTCCAGAGGTCCGCTGGGGTCACGCCACCGAGGAGCGACAGGTCGTAATCGGGCTTGGAGACGATGGCCAGGACGCCGCCGGTCGCAGGATCGATGGCCACCACGGCCCCGCGCTTGTCTGCCATGAGCGATTCGGCCACCGCCTGAAGGCCCGCGTCGATATTGAGATACAAATCGTCCCCTTCCGTCACGGCGATGTCGCTCAATCCGCCGTTGTACTGCCCCTGCGATTCGCCGCGCGCGTTCACCGTGATAAAACTGTATCCCTTCTTCCCGCGGAGGAACCGTTCATATTTGGATTCCAGGCCGGTGGCGCCGATGAGGTCCCCGGACTTGTATTCGTCCGGCATGGCCTGGACCTGGGCATCGGAGACCTCGGTGGTGTACCCGAAGAGGTGCGCCGCGCGGGCCTTCGTCGGGTAGAACCTCTTGGATTCGACCAGGTATTCCACACCCGGCAGCCGGTCCCGGTGCTCCTCCAGGAACGCCAGGGTCGGGAAGTCCACGTCCCGCATGACGCGCGCCGGCGCGAAACGGTTCACCGCCCGGCCCCTGTCGATCCTGCCCTGGATCAGGGCGGTGTCGGCGCTCAGAATTTCCGCGAGGTACCCCAGGCGGGACCTGTCGAACTCGGCGGGCGTCACGGTAACGGTGTACGACGGGCGGTTGTCCACGATCAGTGTCCCGTTGCGGTCGTAGATGTATCCGCGCAACGGGCTCCGGACCACGGCGCGGAGGCTGTTCTCATCGGAGCGTTTCCCGTACTCGTCCTCGTAGACCACCTGCAGCTGCACCAGCCTGAAAAAATAGACCAGCGCGACGATCGACACGAACACGTAGAAGAAACTGCGCCGCCGGGACAGGAGGTTGAAATCGGTCACGTCGCGAACCTCCCCCTGGCGTTGACGAGCATCGGGATGACGGCGATCGTGGTCGTGAAGAGCGCGGAGGCGAGTCCCGTCCCGAACACCGCCCCGAAGAAACCGATGTCGGTGCCGAGCGTGAAGACGGCGAAGTAGATCGC
>QJVY01000242.1 GCA_003235555.1 Ignavibacteria bacterium
CACTCCGGCGGACCGCTGGGACTGTCGGACATCTTCGCGAGCCTCTATTTTCACATCCTGAACATCGACCCGAAAAAACCGAAGATGCCGGAGCGTGACTATTTCTTCCTCTCGGCGGGGCACCTCTGCCCGGTCTGGTACGCGACGCTGGCGCGGCGCGGGTTTTTCCCGATCTCGGAACTTTCCACGCTGAGGCAGATCAACGGCCGCCTGCAGGGCCACCCCGCGCCGGAGTACACGCACGGCGTTCCGGGGATCGAGGTCGCCTCCGGTGCCCTCGGGCAGGGCCTGTCGATCGCCGTCGGGTGCGCGATCGGCCTGCGGCTCGACAAGAAGCCGAACAGGGTCTTCTGCCTGATGGGGGACGGCGAGCTGGACGAGGGGCAGATCTGGGAGGCGGCGATGACCGCCGGCCACCACCGGGTGGACAACCTCATCGGCATCGTGGACCGCAACCACTGCCAGATCGACAACCGCACCGACAAGGTCATGGAGCTGGAACCCCTCCCGGAGAAATGGGCGTCGTTCGGCTGGCACGTCCTGGAGTGCGACGGGCACGATATCGAACAGTTCATCGCCACCGTCGAACAGGCGACGGCGCTGAAAAACAAGCCGACGGTGATCATCGCGAAGACCTTCATGGGCAAAGGCGTATCGTTCATGGAAGACAACTACAAGTGGCACGGCGTCCCACCCAACGAGGAGCAGGGGAAGCAGGCCCTGAGCGAGCTCGCCCCGACGAAATTCGGAGACTTCATCGAGTTCGACTGGGAAAAGGAAGCGAAGGCCCTAAAGACCGCCGGAAGCGCACCTGCGACGGTAGAAGCGGGGGTGAAGTGATGCCGAAACTCAAGGTGTTCGACCAGAAATCGACGCGCGTGGGATGGGGCGAGACGCTCGCCGACCTCGGCCGCGAGAACCCGAACGTGGTGGTGCTGGGGGGTGACGTGACCGGCTCGGTCCGCACGGATTTCTTCGCGAAGGAGTTCCCCGACCGCTTCATCAGCGTGGGGGTAGCCGAGCAGGACATGATGTGCACCGCCGTCGGCCTCGCCATCGCCGGGAAGATCCCCTTCGCCTCGGCCTACGGCGAGTTCGCGACGGGGCGTCCCTTCGACCAGATCCGCCAGTCGATCGCCTACAGCCGGGTGCCGGTGAAGATCTGCGCGTCGCACTGCGGCATCACGGTGGGCTACGACGGCGCCACGCACCAGTCACTGGAGGACATCGCCACGATGACGGCCCTGCCGCACATGACGGTGGCCACCCCCTGCGACTACCTCGAGACGAAGAAAATGATCCGGGCGACGCTCGAGTGGGACCACCCGATTTACATCCGGTTCTTCCGGGACAACACGCCGGTCTTCACCGACGAAAAGACCCCGATGATCTTCGGGAAGGCGAATACACTGATAGAGGGCAGTGACGTGACGGTCATCGCCTGCGGACTGCAGGTCTGGGAGGCGGTCCTCGCCGAGGAGGAACTCGCCAAGGAGGGGATCAGCGTGCGCGTGGTCAACATGCACACCATCAAACCGATCGACCGCGACGCCATCGTGAAGGCGGCGACGGAGACGGGGGCGATCGTCACCGCCGAAGACCACCAGCGGCACGGCGGCCTCGGCGGCATCGTCGCCGAGGTGCTGGCCGAGACGGTCCCGGCGCCGGTGGAGTTCGTGGCCGTGAACGACACCTTCGGCGAGTCGGGGGGCGGCGCGGAACTCATGAAGAAATACGGCATCGACAAGACCGCCATCGTCGCGGCGGTGAGGAAGGTGCTCAAGAGAAAAACATAATCGTCCGGACGCGGACCGGCCGGGGCCCCGCGCCGGAGCGGACGGATACAAGAGAAAGCTGGGTGGGAACATGAAATTCCTCGGGTGGCTGTTGGTCTTCCTGGTGGCGATCGGGTCCGGGTTCTGGATGGCCTCGTTTTATTATTCGGGCCTCGACTCTCCGATGGGAGCCCCGGATCCGCAGGAGGCCGTCGCAGGCGGCGGGACGGGCGGGCAGGAGTCGGAATCGGGTGTATGGACGCCGACGTCCTACCAGGACAGGGGCAACGGCGCGGCCTTCCGGGACTCGGTTTCCGGCGAGGTCTCGATGCACCGCTCCAACGCCATCACCAGGGCGGTGGCCGGGGCGAGCCCGGCCGTCGTCGGCATCAACGTGACCGAGATGCGGGAATACCGCGCGTGGAGCCCGTTCGGGAACGACCCGTTTTTCAGCCAGTACTTCGGCGGCAACCGGACCTACCTGAGGCCCGTGAAATCCCTCGGCTCGGGTTTCCTGATCTCATCGGACGGCTACATTTTAACAAATGACCACGTGGCCGGCAACGCCAAGGAAATCACCGTCACCCTCACCAACCGCGAGAAATACAGCGCCACGCTGGTGGGGACCGATCTCGTCTCCGACATCGCACTACTGAAAATCGAGGGGCAGAATTTTCCCTATCTCCGGCTCGGCAACTCCGACGACGTCATCATCGGCGAGTGGGTGATCGCGCTCGGCAACCCGTTCGGGTTGTTCGAGATCAGCGACAAGCCCACCGTGACCGTCGGCGTGGTGAGCGCCACCGAAATGAACCTCCAGGCGAACGGCGACCGCTTCTACCGGAACATGATCCAGACGGACGCGGCGATCAACTCGGGTAACAGCGGCGGGCCCCTCATGAACGCCCTCGGCGAGGTGATCGGCGTGAACGCGGTGATCTACACCCCCAACCAGGGGAGCATCGGGCTGGGGTTCGCCATACCGATCAACAAAGTCAAGCACATCGTCGAGGAGCTCCGCGTCAAGGGGAGGATCGAGCGCGACTTCTGGACGGGGCTCAAGGTCCAGACCGTGGACGAACGGGTGGCGCGCTACTTCCACCTGGAACGGGCGGAGGGGGTCATCATCAGCGACGTCCAGGACGGGAGCCCCGCCGAAAAATCGAGACTGAAACCGGGGGACATCATCCTGGAGGTCAACGACGAGCCGATCAGGGACGACGACGCGCTGGTGGCGATCCTCAGCGAGAAGAAGGTCGGCGACGTGCTGCATATGAAAATCCTCCGTGAAAAGAAACTCAGCAACGTGACCTTGCAACTGGAAAGGCGGCCGCAATGAGGGCGACACTGAACAGGGCGGCGCGATGATCGCCCGTTACACCCGAAAGGAAATGGGCGACCTCTGGTCGGAGCGCGCGCGCTTCCAGGCCTGGCTCGACATCGAGATCCTCGCCTGCCAGGCGCAGTCCAGACTGGGCATCGTCCCGGCGAAGGCCGTCCCGGTCATCCGGCGGAGGGCGAAGTTCGACCCGAAGCGGATCGAGGCGATCGAACGGAAGACCAAGCACGACGTGATCGCGTTCTTGACGAACGTCGGCGAACACGTGGGCCCCGACGCGCGGTTCATCCACCTGGGGATGACCTCGTCCGACGTGCTGGACACCGGGCTGGCGATGCAGATGAAGGCCTCGGCGGAGCTGCTCCTGAAGGACCTCCGGATGCTGGCCGTCGTCCTGAAGCGGCGCGCCAAAAAATTCAAAAAAACCGTCATGATCGGCCGGACGCACGGGATCCACGGGGAGCCCACCACCTTCGGCCTCAAGCTCGCCCTCTGGTACGATGAGACCCGGAGGAACATCGCCCGGCTGCAGCACGCCCTCGAGACGGTCTCCGTCGGGCAGATCTCCGGCGCGGTGGGGACGTTCGAGCACATCGACCCGTCGGTGGAACGGTTCGTCTGCGCGAGGCTCGGGTTGAAGCCCGCCTCGATCTCGACGCAGGTCCTGCAGCGCGACCGGCACGCGGAGTTCATGACCACGCTGGCGGTGATCGGCAGTTCGCTCGAGAAGTTCGCCACCGAGATCCGCCATCTGCAAAAAACCGAGGTCCTCGAGGTCGAAGAGTATTTTTCGAAGGGACAGAAGGGCTCCTCGGCGATGCCGCACAAGCGCAACCCCATCACATGCGAACGGATCGCCGGCCTTTCCCGCGTGCTGCGGGGGAACGCGCATGCGGCGATGGAGAACGTGGCGCTCTGGCACGAGCGGGACATCACGCACTCGTCGGTCGAGCGGATCATCATCCCCGACAGCTGCATCCTGCTCGACTACATGATCACCACCTTCACGAAAATCATCGACCAGCTCCTCGTCTATCCCGCCCGCATGAAGAAGAACATCGAACTGACGCACGGGCTGGTGCACTCGCAGGCGGTGATGCTGGCGCTCACCAACAAAGGGATGAAGCGCGAGGACGCCTACGCCATCGTCCAGAAAAACGCGATGGAAACGTGGAAGACCTCACGGCCCTTCCGGGAGCTGATCGGCGCTAACCCAAAGGTGATGAAGGTGCTCACCAAACGGGAGCTCGACAGGGCGTTCGACCCGAAGAAATCGCTCCGGCACGTGGACTACATCTTCAAACGGGTTGGCATTTAACCCGCAACAGGCTTTTCTCCATTCAATCGGGCTGACCATGAAAAAATACCAGAATTTCATCAACGGCAGGTGGGTCGACGCCAAATCGGGCGCGACGTTCGAGAACCGCAACCCCGCCAACTGGGACGAAATGATCGGAACCTTCCCGAAATCGGGGAAGGAGGACGTCGAGGAGGCGGTGCAGGCGGCGCGCAAGGCGTTCGACAAATGGCGGCTGATGCCTGCGCCCAAGCGCGGCGATTTCCTGAAAACCGTCGGAGACATCATGGTGGCGCGAAAAGAAGAAATCGCGACACTCATGACGCGCGAAATGGGCAAAGTCCTCGCCGAGACGCGCGGCGACACGCAGGAGGGGATCGATACCGCCTACTACGCGGCCTCCGAGGGGCGCAGGCTCTTCGGGCACACGGTGCCCTCCGAACTGCCGAACAAGTTCAACATGGCGTTGAGGGTGCCGATCGGCGTGGCGGGGATCGTCACGCCCTGGAACTTCCCGATGGCCATCCCCACCTGGAAGATCTTCCCGGCGATCCTCTGTGGCAACAC
>QJVY01000176.1 GCA_003235555.1 Ignavibacteria bacterium
ATGACCGACTCGTAGATGGGGTATCCGGGGTTCGGGTAGATCACCTCGTCCCCCTCGTCGACGCACGCCGTGATGGCGAAGTTCATGATCGGTTTTCCCCCGGGGGTGATCACCACCATTTCCGGGTTGACCGGGAATCCCCTCGTTTCGGTGACGTGTTTCGCGATGGCCTCCCTCGCCTGCATGAGTCCGGCCGAGGGGGAGTAGTGGGTGAAGCCTTCGTCGATGGCCTTCTTTCCGGCCGCCCTGACGTTTTCAGGGGTGTCGAAATCCGGTTCGCCGATCTGGAGGTGGATAATGTTCTTTCCCTGTGCCTCGAGCGCGCGCGCCTTGGCGAGCACCTCGAAGGCCGTCTCGGTACCGAGACGTTTCATTCTGTTGGCAATGTGTATCATGGTGGGATCTCTCATGTTGGGAATGCGGTGCGGTCTGACGGCGGAATATACGAACATTCGCCGGGAATCTCAAGATTCTACGGCACGGGGGGAAGGTGGTGCGGGGGGATGGTCCCCTACTTTGCCGGGATCCGTTTGATACCCGCCTGGATCAGCGGTTCGAGCACTTCCTCTTTCGTGAAACCGATGAAATGCCTGGTCATCATCCCGTCGGGAAGGAAGAGGTAATTGTCCGGAAGGCCGTAGGTCGCGTACTGCTTCGCGACGTCGTCCTTCATCCCCACGGGCCAGTTCATCTCGAACTTCTCCAGGTACTGACGGACCGCCGTTTCGTTGGTCTGGACGGCCACGCTGATGATTTCGAACCCCTGGTCCTTGTATTTTTCATGGAGCCTGGCGAACCCGGGCATTTCGATCTTGCAGGGGCCGCACCAGGGCGCCCAGAGGTTGACGAGCACCACCCTGCCGGCGTAATCGGACAGCCTGATCTCTTTCCCGTCGAGGGTAGTGAGCGAAAAATCGTACTTACCGTAATTGGCCTTCACCGGGGGGGGCGCCGTCTTTCCGCCGGCCGGCTTCTGCGCCGGTGACTTCCCCTGTGCGGTGGCGGTCGTGAAATGTACGGCGGAGATCAAGGCGAACGCCGTGATGAGTGCCGCGGGCCGGGTAATGTAAACTCTCTGGTTCTTCATGTGCTTATTGTCGTATGCTGTCGATTATTCGGCTTTTTGGTCTCAGCGGAGGTCTCCTCCGCAGCCGGCGGGGGTACGGTAATATAACAATCCCCGGGAATTATGGTTCCGGGGTCAGAAGTCGAAGACCCGGCTGAAGGAGAAACCGACCCCCCAGGAACCGGAGGCTTCAAACGCGGTCCCGAAATCGACAGGGCTCCCCGCCACCCGCGCGCTCGCATACATGCCCACCTTTCCGAAACCGGCGTCGAAACCGGCCCCGCCGCGGAACTCCGCCTTGTCGTCGTCGTCCTTCGGACCCGTGAACCCCCACATCTCGACGAACCCCGTCCACCCGTCGGCGGGCCTGACGATGAACATCGCGCTCCCCGTGAGGAGGTCGTCCTGTGAACCGGCGTAACGGGGGTCGCCGATGATCGCCACACCGCCGTTCATGCGGATCTCCACCGGGCCGGATTCGCGGGAGGCGAGGAAGCGGAAATACAGGTCGGCCGCGTCGCTGCCGAGTTTGTGGGGAAGGTGGCGTGTCGAGGGTATTTTGAAGCCGAACATCACCGCTGCGGCTGATGCGCTGCCGCTGTCGGTGATCGTGATTTTTGTGAAGAGCGCGGGGTCGCCCCAGTCCGAGTGGTCCATCCCGTCGCCGGACCTGGCGAGGAGGCCGCCGCGCCACGTGCCGGCAACCTCCACGTTCCGGGCGACGCCGATCCGGAAGCCCGCGGGGAGCACCCTCCAGAGCCGCGCCGGTTCGTCGGGTGCGGCGCCGTTCTTCCCGCCGAGGTCGGATCCGGCGCTCACTTCCAGCCTTCCCTTCCCGATCGCCGCGGCCGGGACGGCGGTTCCCGCCGGCCATTCCTGCGCGGGGGACGGCAGGGTCGTGACGAGGAGTGCGACCGCGAGAAGGGTGGTCAGCGTGGGGGTGCGGCGCATCGTCCCCCTCAGGACCGCGTGGCGTAGTCGGCCAGCGTGAGGACGAAGAGGATGATCAGCCAGAGGAAACCGGCGCTGGCGAAGATCCAGGTGAGCCGCGTATGGTACCGCACGTGCATGAAATACAGCACCACGAGCGTGGCCTTGATCACCGCGATCGTGACTGCAATGTAGACGTTGAACGGGCCGAGGTGGACGAAGGCTACGGCGATCGTCAGGATGAACAGGACGAGCAATGCCAGCGCGACCCGGTAATAGATTTTCTTCGGAACGATCATTGGGCCCTCCCGGTCACGTCGATGAGGTACAGGAGGGGGTAGAGGAAGATCCAGACGATGTCCACGAAGTGCCAGTAGAGGCCGAAGTTTTCCACCGGCGAATGATACGTGGCGGTGAATTTCCCTTTCGCGGTCATCCCCATGATGATCAGCAACAGGAGGATCCCGACGATCATGTGCGCGGCGTGGACGCCCGTCATCATGAAATAGAGGACGAAGAAGAGCTGTTCGTGCCCCGGCTCCGCCCCGTGCGAAACGAAATTGGCGCCGGGGAAGAGATTGTCCGCGAACTTGTGCTGGTACTCGAATCCCTTGATGATCAAAAACGTCAGGCCGAGCACCAGCGTGAAGGTCATGAACGCCAGCGTCGATTTCCGGTTTCCCTCCTGCGCCGCGTGGACGGCGAGGGCCATCGTCAGGCTGCTGCCGAGTAAAACGCCCGTGTTGATTCCCCCCATCACCACGTCCAGGTGATGGCTGGCGCTGGCGAAGGCGGCGGGGAACTCCGTCCGGAAAACGATGTACGCCGTGAAGAGGCCCCCGAAAAAGAGCACCTCGGTGATCAGGAACGCCCACATCCCGAGCGTTGCGGCCTCCTTCTGCTGGGCCATGTCCTCGAACTGGTGCGCGAGTTCGCTGTCGTGCTTACTCATGGGCGGCCTCGTGGTCGGACACCGGAACCGCGTGCGGGTGCGATCCCCCTTCGTAGATGTACGGTTCGTGCGTCACCTCCGGGACCTCGTCGAAATTATGCGGCAGGGGCGGCGAAGGGGTCGTCCACTCCAGTCCGGTGGAATTCCAGGGGTTCGCCCCCGCGGTCTTCGGCTTGCGCAGGGACCACAACAAATAAATCATCGGAATGAGGTATCCCAGACCGAGGATCGAGGCCCCCGCGGTGGACATGACGTTGAGGACCTGGTACTCGGGGGGGTAGACATAGTACCGCCGCGGCATCCCCATGAACCCGAGGATGAACTGCGGGAAGAACGTGAGGTTGAATCCCACGAATAAAATCAGCGCCGAAAACTTCGCCCACCCCTCGTGGTACATCCGGCCGGTCATTTTCGGCCACCAGTAGTGGATCCCGGCGAGGTAGCCCATCACCGCCCCCCCCACCATGATGTAATGGAAGTGCGCCACCACGAAGTACGTGTCCGTCAGGTGCACGTCGGTGGCCAGCGAGGCCAGGAAGAGCCCGGTGAGCCCGCCGATCGTGAAGAGTCCGATGAACCCGAACGCGTAGAGGATCGGCGTGCGGAACTCGATCTGCCCCTTGTAGAGCGTCGCCGTCCAGTTGAAGACCTTGATCGCCGACGGGATCGCCACGAGGAAACTCAGCGCCGAGAACACCAGCCCCGCGTAGATCGACTGGCCGCTGATGAACATGTGGTGTCCCCAGACGAGGAACCCCAGCACCGCGATCCCCATGATCGCGAACGCCATGAACTTGTACCCGAAGATCCGCTTGCGCGCGAAGCAGGTCACCACCTCGCTCACCACCCCCATCGACGGGAGGATCATGATGTACACCGCCGGGTGCGAGTAGAACCAGAAGAGGTGCTGGAAGAGAATCGGGTCGCCGTCGAGTTTCGGGTCGAAGATGCCGACCCCGGTGAGCCGCTCGAAGCCGAGCAGGACGAGCGCGATCGCCACCACCGGCGTCCCCAGAACCTGGATGACGCTGGTGGCGTAACTCGCCCAGATGAACAGCGGCAGCCGGAACCAGGTGAGCCCCGGCGCGCGCATCTTGTGGATGGTCACCAGGAAATTGATCCCCGTGAGGATCGACGAGAATCCCAGGATGAACACCCCCACCACCACCGGCACCGGGTCCGACAGGGTGTAGCTCGAACTGTAGGGTGCGTAGAACGTCCACCCGGTGTCGATTCCCCCGGTGACCATCGTATAGAGCGTGAAGAGGCCGCCGACATTGTAGAGGTACCAGCTGAAGAGGTTCAGCCTCGGGAAGGCCAGGTCCCTGGCGCCGATCATCATCGGGACGAAGAAGTTCCCGAGCACGGCCGGGATCGACGGGATGAGGAAAAAGAAGATCATCGCGATGCCGTGCATCGTGAAGAGCTTGTTGTAGGTCTCCGCGGTGACGATGTCACCCTGGGGGGTCATCAGTTCGAGCCTGAGCATCACCGCGAAAAAGCCGCCGATGAAGAAGAAGAACGTGATCGAAATTAAATAGAGGATCGCGATCCGCTTGTGGTCCAGCGTCAGGAACCAGCTCTTGACGCCGTACCCCGCGTTGAGGTAATCGTCCCGGTACAGGGGTTCGTTCAGAGTCGTCATTGTGTACCCGTCGTCTTGATTCCGCCGAGGTATTTCACGTATTCCACCAGTTCGTTCACCTGCTCGGGGGTGAGCTGATTCTTATAGGTGGGCATCAGCAGTTGATACCCCCTGACGATTTTCGCGCCCGGGTTCAGGATCGACTCCCGGATGTAGTCGGCGTCGGCCGGGACGCGCCCGCCGCCGGAGAGTTGCACCGTGCTCCCGAACAACCCGTCGAGGGCCGGGCCCCTCTGCCCCGAATCCTTTCTGTGGCAGGTCTGGCATCCGAACCGGGTGAAGAGCCTTTCGCCGCTGTTCGCCATCAGGTCCCCCCCCGCCCTGCCGCCCAGCCAGTTCTGGTAATCGGCCTCCTCCATCACGAC
>QJVY01000220.1 GCA_003235555.1 Ignavibacteria bacterium
GAAAGCTTCCCGACGATTCCCGAGGTGAAGGCGGAAACGGAGTTTTCCATCAAGGACGAGACCTTGAAACGTTTTGTGGCGAAAACGATTTTCGCGGTCAGCAACGATGAACTCCGGCCCGCGATGACGGGGATCTACTTCCAGTTGAACGGCAAGGAGATCAGGATAGTCTCGACCGACGGACACCGTCTCATCAGGGTGATCCACACGGGCGTCGACACCGGGAAAACCAAAAGGGATATCATCGTGCCGGCGAAGGCGATGCAGTCCGTGGTCAAGGCCGTGTCCGGTGGTGAGTGCAGGGTTACACTCGACGAAAAACACGCCCTGTTCGGTTTCGACGGTACCACCATCACCACGAGACTCATCGAGGAAAAATACCCGAACTACGAAAGCGTCATCCCGCAGGACAACAACAAGGAGCTCCGTCTCAACACGGCCGAATTTCTCTCATCGATACGCCGCACGTCCCTCTACGCCAGTTCTGCCACCCACCAGGTCAGGCTTTCACTTGCGAAAAACTCCCTCGTCGTATCGGCGGAAGATGCCGACTTCGGCAGCGAGGCGAAGGAAAGCGTCGCGTGCGAGTATTCGGCGGACGCGATGGAAATCGGGTTCAACGCGGGATATCTCATCGACGTGATGAGCCACATCGAGGCCGAGGAATCCTCCATCATGCTGAGCAACCCGACGAGGGCGATCATCATCCAGCCGGTCAAGCAGCAGGCGGGTGAAAAAATCGTCATGCTGGTGATGCCCGTGCGTCTGAGTTCCTGAAAGCCCCCCGCTCCATGGTCCTCTCAGAGCTGTCCATAAAAAATTTCCGGAACCATACACACACGTCGATTGAGTGCTGCCGGGGGGTCAACTTTCTCCTGGGGAACAACGGTCAGGGGAAAACCAACATCATCGAGGCGATCTCCTACCTCTGCCTGACGAAAAGCTTCTACGCCGGTTCGGACACGCTGGTCCCGAAGTTCGGGGAAGGGATGTTCGAGGTGGAGGGACGCATCGTGTCGGATGGCGGGAAACCCTTCGTCGTGCGCGTGGCCTACCTCAGGGAGACGAACGAAAAAGTCTTCATGATCAACGGGAGAAGGGTGCCGACCCTTTCGTCGGTCATCGGGAAATTTCCCATCGTGATCTTTTCACCCGAACACGGATCCGTCACCACCGGGGGCCCCTCGGAACGGAGGAAATTCCTCGATATGGTCATCTCGCAGTCGAGCCGCGCATATTTCAAGGACCTCCTCGGATACAGGAGCGTCCTGAGGCAGAGGAACCGGGTCCTGCTCGACATGAAACTCGGACGGCAGGGCGGAAACGGCCTCCTGGCCCCGTGGAACGAGCAGCTCGCCGCGCTGGGGAGCGCCGTCTGGTGGAAGAGGCACACGTTCATCACCGAGTTCTCGCCGGTCGTGCGTTCTGTCTATTCACACTTCGTGGACATCGAAGAGCGGCCCTTCCTGGAGTACCGCCCGCTCGGAGGCAGGGAGTTCCCCGCGACGCAGGAGGAACTCTCCGCGGTATTCCTGGAGATCCTCGCCGCGCGCGAAAACGAGGAACGTCGGTTCGGAACATCCCTCGTCGGGCCGCACCGCGACGACGTGGCGCTCACGCTCGACGGCAGGGACCTCCGGAGCTACGCCTCGCAGGGGCAGCACAAGACGTTCATCATCTCGCTGAAACTCGGTGAGTTCCTCTACCTCAAGAGCCGGTGCAACGAAACGCCGCTGCTCATGCTCGACGACGTGTTCGCCGAACTCGACGACGCCCGCACCGCCCGCGTCATCGCGTACATCGAGCGTGTGGGCCAGGCGTTCCTGACATCGACGCACAGGAACCCCATCGAATCGTGGGACATGAACCGGACCGAGTACAGGACCATCTTCATCGACGGGGGGGCGGTCGCCGAGCAGAAGACCGTCGTCCATGCATGAGCCGTTCCTCCCCCCGGCGGCTCGGATCGGTTCTGCCGGCCCTGCTGGAAAAGCTGGGCCTGTCGGTCGGCATCAGGAACCACCAGCTGCTCGACCGCTGGGGGGAGATCGTCGGGCCGAAGATCGCGGAAGTGACATCGGCGGAACGGCTGACTGACGGCAAGCTCTGGATCAGCGTGAGCCACCCGGCGTGGCGGACGGAACTGACCTTCATCAAGCAGGAACTGATCGACAAGGTGAACGACACCTTCGGCGAGAAGATCGTCAGCGACATCATTTTCAGGTAACCCGGCGGGCCGGACGGCCGCCGGGGCGCAAACGGAACATTCCAGGACAACGCGGTTTTTATGGCAAAACGTATCGCAAAGGGTAAACAATCACCGGCGGCCGGATCGAAGGCCGGATCTGACGCGAAGAATCCGGTGGGGGCGGGGGGGGAGTACTCCGCGCGGGACATCACCGTCCTGAAGGGCCTCGACCCCGTCCGTCAGCGACCGGCCATGTACATCGGCGACGTCTCCGTGCGGGGGCTGCACCACCTCGTCTATGAGGTCGTGGACAACTCCATCGACGAGGCCCTCGCGGGATACGCGAAGAACATCTCGGTGGACATCAACAGGAACGGGTCGATCACCGTCACCGACGACGGGCGGGGCATCCCCACCGGGATCCATCCGGGGGAGAAACGCTCGGCACTCGACGTTGTCATGACCGTCCTGCACGCAGGCGGAAAATTCGACAAGAACACCTACAAGGTCTCCGGCGGACTGCACGGCGTGGGCGTGTCGGTGGTGAACGCGCTTTCGGAATACCTCGAGGCGGAGGTCCGACGCGAGGGCAAGGTCTGGTTTCAACGGTACCGGAAAGGAAAGCCGGAGGGCGTGGTGAAGGTCACCGGCAAGACGGACGGAAAAAAGACAGGCACGAAGGTCACCTTCATGCCCGACGGCACGATCTTCAAGAACCGTACCTTCAAGTTCGAGACCCTCGCCGAGAGGCTGCGCGAGCTGGCGTTCCTCAACCCGGACGTGAAACTCAGGATCGCCGACCTCCGGGAGGGGGAGGAAGAGGAGGAGGAGTTCCATTTCAAGGGGGGCATCTCGGAATTCGTGAAGTACATCGACGCAACACGCCCCGCGATCATCCGGAAGGCGTTTTACGCTAGGGGCACGTCGGACGACGAGGCCGGCAGGCCGGTTGAGGCAGAGGCGGCGTTCCAGTACAACGACCAGTTCAACGAGAACGTCTTCAGCTACGTCAACAACATCAACACCATCGAGGGGGGGACCCACCTCGTGGGGTTCCGCACGGCCGTCACCCGATGCCTGAACAACTACGCGTACAAGAACAGTCTCGTGAAGGAAAACGGCGTGCAGCTCACCGGGGACGATTTCCGGGAAGGGCTCACTGCGGTCCTCAGCGTGAAGGTCCCCGAACCTCAGTTCGAGGGACAGACCAAGACGAAGCTCGGGAACAGCGAGATCAAGGGGATCGTCGAGGGGATCGTCAGTGACGCGCTCAACACCTGGCTCGACCAGAACCCCGGGGACGCGAAACGGATCATCGAAAAATGCCTGCGCGCCGCGGAGGCGCGGGAGGCCGCACGGAAGGCCCGCGACCTCACCCGCAGGAAGAACGCCCTGGAGTCGTCGAGCCTCCCCGGAAAGCTCGCCGACTGTTCGATCAACGACCCGGAGCACTGCGAGCTCTACATCGTCGAGGGGGACTCGGCGGGCGGCAGCGCGAAACAGGGGCGCGACCGGAGGTTCCAGGCGATCCTCCCCATCAAGGGGAAGATCCTGAACGTCGAGAAGGCAAGGCTCCATAAAATCCTGGAAAACGAGGAGATCAGGTGTATTTTCACGGCCATCGGGGCAGGCGTTGGCGAGGAATTCGACCCGGCGAGGATCCGGTATTACAAGATCATCGTCATGTGCGACGCCGACGTCGACGGATCGCACATCAGGACGCTCCTCCTGACGCTCTTCTTCCGGTACATGAAGGAACTCGTGGAACTGGGACACATCTATATCGCGCAGCCGCCCCTCTACAAATTGAAGAAGGGAAAACAGGAGGCGTACGCCTTCGACGACGACGAGAGGGACGAGATCCTCAAGCGGTTTAAGAACGACAGGAAGAAAAGCACCGCGACCGTGCTGCCGGCACCGGCAGACGAACCCATACCGGGCGCCGGGGAGACCATTGAACCCCCCGCGGAGGGGTCCGTGACCCAGGGGGGAGTCAACATCTCACGGTTCAAGGGCCTCGGTGAGATGAACCCCGAACAGCTCTGGTCGACGACGATGAACCCCGAAACACGGACCATCCTCCAGGTGTCGATCGAAAATGCCGCGGACGCGGACAGGACGTTTTCGATCCTGATGGGCGACTCCGTGGAGCCGCGGCGCGACTTCATCGAGAAAAACGCCAAGTACGTCCGCAACCTGGACGTGTGAGGCACCGGGCGCCGAACCGACCATAAGACCACCAGAAAACGAACAGCGGAATATGGCAACAACCAGCGAGAGAATCATCCCGGTCGACATCGAAGACGAGATGAAGGGGTCGTACATCGATTACGCGATGAGCGTGATCGTGTCGAGGGCACTTCCGGACGTGCGCGACGGCCTCAAACCGGTGCACCGCCGGGTGCTCTTCGGGATGAACGACCTGGGACTGGCGAGCAGCCGCGCCTACAAGAAAAGCGCCAGGATCGTCGGTGAGGTCCTGGGGAAATACCACCCGCACGGTGACTCGGCGGTCTATGACACCATGGTCAGGATGGCCCAGGATTTCTCCCTGCGGTACCCGCTGGTGGACGGGCAGGGCAACTTCGGTTCGGTCGACGGCGACTCCCCGGCGGCCATGCGGTACACCGAGGCCAGGCTCTCGAAAATCGCCGAGGAGATGCTGGAGGACCTCGGGAAGAACACGGTCGATTTCGCGCCGAACTTCGACGACACGCTGACCGAACCCACGGTCCTTCCGGCCCAGGTGCCGAACCTGCTGGTGAACGGGACGTCCGGCATCGCCGTGGGAATGACGACGAACATCCCCCCGCACAACCTCACGGAGGTGGTGGACGGCTGCGTCGCGGTCATCGACACGCCCTCCCTCCCTGACGAAAAACTCCTGAAAATCATTAAGGCGCCGGACTTCCCGACGGGTGGAATTATTTATGGCTACGACGGCGTGAGGAGCGCCTACAAAACCGGCCGCGGGAGGATCATCGTCCGGGCGAAGGCCACCATCGAAACCGGCAGGGGGGAGCGGCAGTCCATCGTTGTGACGGAAATACCCTACATGGTGAACAAGGCGGGTCTCATCGAAAAGATCGCCGACCTGGTCCGTGACAAGAAAATCGACGACATCTCGGACATCCGGGACGAGTCCGACCGCGACGGGCTCAGGATCGTCATCGAACTGAAACGCGACGCCAACGCCCCCGTGGTGCTCAACAACCTCTACAAGCACACCAACATGCAGACCACTTTCGGTGTGATCGCGCTGGCGCTGGTGGAGGGCCGTCCGCAGATCCTGACGCTGCGGAAAATGATCGACCATTTCATCGCCCACCGCAACGTGGTGGTCGTCAGGCGCGCGAAACACGACCTCGACCAGGCGGAGAAACGGGCGCACATCCTCGAGGGATACATCATCGCGCTGGACAACATCGACGAGATCATCAAACTCATCAAAAAGTCGAAGGACGTCCCCTCCGCCCAGGAAGGGCTGATGAAGAAATTCAAACTCTCCGAGATCCAGGCGAAGGCGATCCTGGACATGCGCCTGCAGAAACTCACGGGGCTGGAGCGCAAGAAGGTCGAGGATGAATACAGGGAGGTCATCAAGCTGATCCAGCAGCTGAAGTCCCTGCTGGCCAGCAAGAAACTGCAGATGCAGGTCATCCGTGAGGAACTGCTCGGGATCCGCGGCAAGTACGGGGACAGGCGCCGCACGGAGATCATCTACAAGGCCGAGGAGTTCAGCGTGGAGGACATGATCGCCGAAGAGGACGTGGTGATCACGATCAGCCACAGCGGGTTCATCAAGCGGACGCCGGTGTCGGGGTACCGGCGCCAGGCGCGGGGCGGCCGCGGGGTCGCGGGGGCCTCGACGCGTGAGGACGATTTCATCGAGCACATGTTCATCGCCTCGACGCACAACTACATGATGTTCTTCACCGATGCGGGAAAGTGCTACTGGCTCAAGGTGCACGAGATCCCCGAGGCGGGGAGGACCGCCAGGGGAAAGGCGATCGTCAACCTCGTGTCGATCAAGCCGGGGGAAAACATCGCCTCCTTCGTTTCGGTACAGGAATTTTCCGAGGACAAATTCGTGGTGATGGTCACACAGAAGGGGCTCATCAAAAAGACCCGCCTCTCGGAATACTCCAACATCCGGAGGTCGGGCATCGCCGCGATCGCGCTCAAAAAAGGCGACCGTCTGGACGACGTCAGGCTCACCGACGGTTCGCACCACGTGGTCATCGGCACGAAGAACGGCATGGCGATCAGGTTCGACGAATCGGAAGCCAGGCCGATGGGCCGGACCGCCGCGGGTGTCAGGGGCATCAATCTCGGGAAGAACGACAACGTGGTCGGGGCCGTGGTGGTCCACCGCGAGAAAACCTCGATCCTTGTCGTGTCGGAAAACGGATTCGGAAAACGGAGCGAGCTCGATGAGTACCGGGTCAGCCACCGCGGGGGGAAGGGGATCTTTACCATGAAAGCGACGGAGAAGACCGGCGCCATGGTGGCGATCAAGGAGGTCCTCGAAAACGACGACATCGTACTCGTGACCGCGAAGGGAATCATCATCCGGCAGCCGGCGAAGTCGGTGCGGCTCTCCGGGAGGAACACGCAGGGTGTCCGTCTCGTGCGGCTGGAGACGGGCGACCATACCTCGGCCGTCGCGATCGTCCGTTCGGAGGAGGATGGGGAAACGGAGGCGACGAAGGTTCCAGCGAAACAGACCGGCCGGCCGGCCGCCAAACCCGCCGGCAAATCCGGGGGAAAGCCCGCGGGCGACCCCGCGCAGATGACGCTCGGGGAGCAGTCCGGGGGGATCCCCGATGACGCGAAGGTGAAGCGCGGGAGGAAGCAGGGGGGGAAAGGGAAGAAGCCCGCGGCCGGGGGGAAAAACCCGGGCCGCGGACGGAAAGGCTGATCCCCCGGACGCTTAAAACGTGGCCGTCAGGCTCGCGATCGCCCGGCGCCCGATGACCGACCCCCCGTAGATCTCGTAGTGCCTGCGGTCCAGAAGGTTTCCGATGTTCAAACCCGCCGTGAAATTCCCCGTGATCCGGTACGACGCCGACACGTTGACCAGCGTATAGGCGTGAATCCTGCCCTGGTAGATCCCCGCCGCCCAGTCGAATGACGGAACGTACTTCACAGTGAGGTTCGCGCTCAGCCCGGACGGCGACGTGTAGGTCACGCCCCCGTTCACCTTGTGTTTCGGCGCGTTCGGCAGGAGGACGTCCTTCTCCCCCTTTTCGATAACCGTGAAACCGAAGTACGCGTAGTTGGCGTCGACCGTCCAGTCGTCCGAGAGGTAGTAATTGAAGGCGATCTCGGCGCCCCGTTCGGTCACCTCGCCCGCGTTGCTGTACGACCAGACCGTTCTCTTGACGGTGTCACCCGGCAGCACCACTGCCTCGGGGTAGTCCGGGTGGACGTTCGGGGCGAGGTCGGTGATGAAGTCCCGCAGGACGTTGTAATAGCCGTCCACGGTGACGAAGAGCGCGTTCCCGAGGATCCCCTTGTACCCGAGCTCGAACCCCGTGATCTTCTCCACCTTGAGGTATTCGTTCCCCCGGTAGAGCGAGTACGACCTGATTCCGGTGTTCGGGTTCGTCACCGTGCGGGGCACGTGGAGGAAGAGTTCGGAGTGGTTGGGCGACTGGAACGCCTGGTTGAACGTCGCGCGGAAGGTGTGGTTCCTGTCGGCCGAAAAGACCGCGGCCAGCTTTGGGGAAAAACGTCCGTCGTGAAGCGTGCTCCTGTCCCAGCGCACCGCGCCCGTAAATTTCAGGGCGGGCGTGGCGGTGAACTCGAGCTGGGAATAGACGCCCGACATGTTGTCGTCGTGCTGTTCCACCATCAACGTCCCGTCGGTGTTGATGTGCTGGAGGCGGAACGAGGCGCCGCTCACCAGGAAGAGGTTTTCAGCCAGAAGCCCCGTCCGGTACTGCACCTCGGCCTGGCTGATGAGCGACTTTTCGATGAGCGGCAGGCCTGTCGAGAGCGAGAGCTGAGGCTCGATCGAGTTCCTTCCCGCCACCCAGACCTGCGCGTAGATTTTTTCGTTGGAATAATTGATCCGACCCCAGGGTTTCAGCGCCTTCGGGACCTGGACGCGGCCGATACCCGTGACGAAGACCTCGTTCTCCACCTGCGTCGATCCACCCTCGATGGTCGCAGTCGCGCCGTCGTCGAAACTCCTGTCGATCCGCATGGAGCCGTACGTCGAGGCGATGAGGCCGGGGAGGAGGGGGGCGTCCTCGTTGTTGAGGTAGGGGTCCAGGGGATATTCGAAATTGCGGTTCGTCCGGGACTGGGACCAGCTCCTTCCCTGCGACCTGCCGATGTTGGCCCGGTAACTCCAGCGGTCCCTGACCGCGGCGTACCGCAGGTCCGTCCGGAAGGTTTCGCGCTCTCCGCCGGCCACGGTGGCCTTCGTCCCGGCGGTCTCACGGGGCGGGGGGGACATGATATTGATGACCCCGTTGAAAGCGTTCGCCCCGTAGAGGGCGGAGCTGGGGCCCCGGATCAGCTCGATCTTGCCGAGGTCTTCGATTGGCACGGAGAGACCGTTCCATTCCTGGGCGCCCAGGAAGGCAATGGCGAGGTCTCGCCCGTCCAGCAGGACGACGAGCCTCCTGTTGAGTGAACTGTTGAACCCCCTCGTGTTGACGTTGAAATCCTGCAGACCGCTCTGGACGATGTCCACGCCCGGCTGCGACTCCAGGAGCTTGGGCATCTGGCCGTTGCCCCCGAGGAGCCGGATCTGGGCGGGCTCGATCACCGATACCGCCGACGGCGCCTCGGTGAGACGTTCCTTCCTGAAGGAGGCGCCGTAGACCACGACCTCGTTGATCGATACGGATGTCTCATCGAGTGAAATGTCCAGGTCCGTCGTCCCTCCCTCGCTGACGGAGACGCTCACGACGGCCGCCTCGTACCCGATGAGGGACGCGGAGACCTCGTACGACCCGCCGGGGATCCCCGTAATCGAATACGAGCCGTCGGCGTCGCTCGAGCCGCCCAGCGTCGTCCCCCGGAGGCTGATGTTGACCTGGGGGAGGGGATCGCCGGAGGCACGGTCGGAAACCGTCCCCCTCAGCGTGCCGGCGAGGGATGCGGAGACGAAGGAAAAAAGCAACAGCGCAAACCCGAAGATATGTCTCATGTGAACCTCGATCATCTACACCTCACATCCTGAAAACGAGAAAGGCCGTACGATCTCCACGCACGGCCTTTCAACTCTGCCCGGCTCCCGTCAGAAGTTCCAGTCCTTGACGATCCGGAAGTGCCCCACGTTCTCGGTGTCCTCCGAGATGAGGATCTGGACGGGGCCGAAGTCCTTCTGCAGCCACAACTTGGAGGTGGTGGCGTTGTCCACGACCACCGTCCCGTTCAGGGTGATCCGCCGCCATGTCCGGAAGCGGATGGTCTCGTGCGACGAGTGCGTGGCCGTGCTGTCTGTAATCACCTCGCCGTCCTCCACCTCGCCGAAAATCTGGAGGCGGATCGATGACGCCGTCGAATCGACGTACGTCGAGTCGAACGCAACCCACGTTCCCCCGATTCCCACCTCGGGTTTGGCGATCGGTATGGACCGGACGGTGTCCATCCGGTTGATGCCGAACGCGCGGAAGAAGGGTCCGAGTGTCTGGAGGAAGAAGAACTCGCCGGTGAGGTTGTTCTTCAGGATCACGAGGTTTCTCGCGACGAGGATTTCCCCCAGGAGCGGGTGCACCAGCCTCGTCGAATCGATGATCACGGTCGATCCGGGGAAGGGCCCCGCGGGTCCGACGGTCCAGACAGTCTGGTAGCGGTTCGACGGGTCGGGGAAGATGGTACCCGTGCTCGGTGCGATGGCGTAGCCGCCGTAGGTGTACTTGTGACCAAACACCAGCGGGAAGAGGTCCGCGGTCACGGCACCGGTGACCACGATGGTGATCGTGGCGGTGGCCGCGGCGGCGTCCCCGACTTTCAGCGTGGTGAACCCGCCCGTGACACCGTGGATCGTGAGGGTCCCGTTGACCAGGTCTGCGGTGGCGACGGCGGTGTCGGGCCCGGATGTCATCGAATAGGGGGAGGTACCTCCGGTGATCGTGATGACGATGTCGCCGCCGGGAGCGACCGAGGCGGTCACGGAGCTGACGGTGAAACCGGGGGGAACCGATACGGTGTCTTCCTTGCAACCGGCGGTCGACAGAGCGAGCGCCGCGGCGAGGGAGAACATCGCGAGGGTGAAAAGTGTGTTCTTCATGGTCATGTGTCCGGTTCGTGGGGTGGAGAGATGGGGGGAAGATACCATTTGGGCATTTGAGTTGCAACCCCGCACCCCGCGTGCGTTGCATGTCAGGTCCGATCTTGGTACATTAACGCGACTTTTCGCGGTCTCTTCCATGAAAACACTTCTCCTGGACGGCAATTCCCTCTCGACGGGGGACGTCCTGCGGGCCTCGGCCCGCGGATTGAACATCGGCATCTCCGCCGCCGCAAAAAAGCGCATGAACGCCTCGCGCCGGCTCGTGGAACGTTGGGTCGAAAGCGGTGACACGGTGTACGGTATCACCACCGGGTTCGGAGAACTCGCCTCGGTCCGGATCGGTGTCGGGAACATCGAACAACTCCAGTTGAACCTCATCCGGAGCCACGCCGCCGGAGTCGGGGACCCGCTGCCCCCCGAAATCGTCCGCGCCATGATGGTCCTCCGGGTGAACGCCCTGGCCAAGGGATTTTCGGGTATCAGGGTGGGAACGGCCGAACTCCTGGTACGCCTCTTCAACAACGACATCCTTCCCGTCATCCCCTCGAGGGGGTCGGTGGGTTCGAGCGGCGACCTGGCGCCCCTCGCACACCTCGTGCTCGGCATGATCGGGGAAGGGACCGTACTCCACCGGGGCCGCCGGGCGACCGCCGCCGCCGCACTGAAACGCGCGCGGATCAAACCGGTCCGCCTCACCGCCAAGGAAGGGCTCGCGCTGATCAACGGCACGCAGATGATGGGGGCGTACGGCTCCATCGTCGCCGAAGAGGCGGGTATGCTCTGCACGCTGGCCGACCTCACCGGCGCGATGAGTACCGAGGCGCTGCGCGGCAGCGATACGGCGTTCGACGACCGCATACACGCCCTCCGTCCACATCCGGGCCAGCGCGCCAGCGCGGCCAACCTGCGCAAGCTCATGTCGGGGAGCGAAATCCGCGAGTCACACAGGTACGGTGACGACCGCGTGCAGGACGCCTACTCCATCCGCTGCATCCCCCAGGTGCACGGCGCGACGCGCGACGTCGTCAACCACGCGAAAAAAGTCCTGACGATCGAAATCAACTCTGCGACCGACAACCCGCTCATCATCCCCGCCGACGGCGTGCACCTCGAGGGGGGGAATTTTCACGGCCAGCCGGTGGCGCTGGTGCTGGACTTCCTGGCGGTCGCGCTCGCGGAGCTGGCGAACATCTCCGAGAGGCGGATCGAACGGATGGTGAACGGAAACCTGAGCGGCCTGCCGAAATTCCTCTCGGAAAAAAGCGGCCTGAACTCCGGTCTCATGATCGCCCAGTACACCGCAGCATCCCTGGTGTCGGAGAACAAGGTCCTTGCCCACCCGGCGAGCGTGGACTCGATCACGACCTCCGCCAACCAGGAGGACCACAACTCGATGGGATCGGTCGCGGCGCACAAACTCTGGCAGGTCCTCGGCAACGTCAGGACCGTCCTCGCCATCGAACTGATGGTCGCGGCACAGGCCCTGGAGTTCGCGAAGATCCATCCGCGTTCGGGCGGAACCATGACGGCGGGGAAGGGCGTCGAGGCCGCCCACCGGGAGGTCCGCAGGACGGTCCCGAAACTCCGCGGCGACCGCGTCATCGCCGACGACATCACGCGGTTCCTGGAGCTGGTGAAGCGGGGGACGGTGCTCGGTGCCGTGGAGAAGAGCGTGGGGACCCTGAGGTGAAATGCCGGGCCCGGGGGTGAGCGGCGCCGGCATGCGGACGGCGCTTCCGGTCACCGTCGTCTTCGTGATCGCCGCGGCACTCGCGGCGGCGGGATGCTCCTCATCCGGGGAAACCGCGAGGACACGGTTCCCGGCGACGCCCGGCGCAGAAGAGCGCGGACCCGAAGCCCCGGCGCCGGGGACCTCCTTCGCCTACCTCGCCCAGAATGAAGGGTGCCGCTGCGAGGAGTACACGGTCCCGGACAAAAAATTTCCCGTCCGGTACAGTTTCAGGGCCACGTACCGGATGGAATCGGGATTCATCACGAGCATCAGGATTACCTTCGAGAACCGCGGGCGCGACACAATGTTCCTCGACCCCGGGTCGGTCATGGTCTCATCGAGGAACATCGGCTACCAGTTCAACAACATGTTCCTTCCACTTCCCGACCTGGTCATCCCCCCGGGTGATTCAGAGGACCTCGACCTGGACGGAAAAGAGGTGACGGACGCACCGACGTGGAACAAGATCGCGGGTGAACAGTTGACGCTGACGCTGAAGGGGATGAGGATGGGGGAGAACGTGCTGGGAACCCAGGTGGTGACGTTCGTCCCCGAGAACCCGATGCTCAGGGAGCCGGGAGAGTAGGGGGGTTACATCGCCCCCGCGCGTCGCCTGGCGAGGTCGATGTAAGGGCTCGCCGGATACACGTCGATCAGTTTTTGGTACTCCTGCCTGGCCCGCGCCACCTCGCCCATCCGGGCGTAGCAGCGGGCGATCATGACCTGTGAGTCGTCCTTCTTGTTCGACCATTCGAATGAGAGCACCTCGTCGAACCGGGCGATGGCCTCGGTGTAGCGCTTCAGACCGAAAAACGACTCACCAATCCAGTAGTGACAGTTGTCGTTGAGGGGATCGGGGATCCCGGCTGACAGGAGGGCTTCGAAGGCCCGGGCGGCCTCCTCGTACCTTCCTTCCATGAACACGCGGAGCGCCTCCCGGTACGCCTCGTCCAGGTTCGACGATTCCAGCGGTGATTTCGCGCGTTCGAGACGCGCGCGCAGTTCGTCCACCTGCCGTTGAAGGTCCGCGGCCCGGCCGGAGGCGCCGGTCAGACTGTTCTCCAGGTCCCCCACCCTCGTCTTCAGCCGGGCGTTCTCCGCCTGGAGCTCCCGTTTTTCGCCCTCGAGTTTATCGATCGTTATATCCTTCTCGGCGAGGGATTTTTCGAGTTCTGCGGTGTTGCCGCACCCGGTGAATTGTATCGCCAGGACGCACCAGATGCCGACAGCGGTGTACGAAAGGAATGATTTCACATCAGACTCCCGAAAATGTGGGAAGATTCGACAGAAGGAGAAAAAATCGTGTGATAATTTATGGAAACCGGCGCCGAAAATCAAGGAACCGGATCACACCCCCGCCACCGGAAGCGGGAACCCGGGCGGATACCTCCTGTTGTTATTAAATACCCAAATGTCTATATTTTTTTGATGAAGACGACTATAATACAATCGGTAAGGGGAGGTTCCCTAAAGTTATTTATTATCCTGACCTTCTTCCTGGGGGCCTGTTCGGGGACGAAAGAGGCCAATGTCGGGCGGGACCAGGGCGCAACCGGGACGGGCGAAAACCAGGAGCTGGCGCTCCAGTACTTCCTGGCGGGATCGATGCTCGACCAAAAGGGCGAGCACGCCAAGGCCGTCCTCGAGTACCAGGACGCGCTGAAATACAAACGGGACCCGGCGATCTACCACGCCATCTCGAAAGACTATTCCATACTGGGCAAACACGACCTGGCGATCCAGAGCGCCACCGAGGCGGTCCGCCTCGAGGAAGACAACGTGAAGTACCGCCAGGCCCTCGCCGAAATCTACCTCCACGCCGGCAACCTGGAGGGGGGGGTAAAACAGTTCGAGGAGATCCTCAAGAGGGACTCCAGTGACCGCACGATACAGATGAACCTCGCCCGGCTCTACCAGATCCATGATCCGTCGAAGGCCGTCGCGCTCTATGAGAAGATCATCCGCCGCTTCGGTCCGGAGCCCGACGCGCTCGCCCAGGTGGCCCAGATCTACAGCAACACCGGGGAACTCGGGAAGGCCGTCGACGTGCTCACGCAGCTCTCGGAGATGGAGCCGACGAACCTCGAGATCAAGGGGGCCCTCGCCGAAGTCTACATGCGCCGGGACAGTGTCGACGCGGGGCTGGCCCTCTACAACGAGATCGCGGCCGCGCGTCCCGACAACCTCGAGGTGCGCGCGGCCATCGCCCGTGCGTATCTGCTGAAGCAGGACTACGACAGGGCGGCGGCGGAATTCGAGTCGGTGTTCACCGGCGGGGACAGCCTCTCGGCCGACGAACAGATACACTTCGGGCAGGTCTTCGTCGCCTCGGTGCAGGAGGACTCGGCCATCGCACCGTACGCGGAAACACTCTTCCTGAAAATCCGCGACAGGTTTCCCGACGACTGGAGGCCGTACTGGGTGCTCGGCGCGCTCAGCACCAGCATGGGGAAGGACTCCGCGGCTCTCGGGTTCTTCGGAAAAGTGAAGGAACTCGCCGAATGGAATCCGGACGGGTGGATCGGCGTGGCGTCGGTCTACTACGACGCGGAAAATTTCCCGGAAGCGATCCGCGTGCTGGAGGAGGCGAAAAGCTTCGTACCGGACGAATTCCGTGTCTATTTTCTGCTCGGGATCTCCTACCAGAGGAACAACCAGCGGGTCGAGGCCGCCTCGGCGCTGGAAAAAGCCGTCACGATCAACCAGAGGGACGTGAACACGTTCTCGGCGCTCGCGCTGGTCTACGACGAACTCGGCCGGAAGACGGAGTCGGACTCCGCGTACGAACGGGGGCTCGCACTCGATCCGACGAACCACCTGATCCTCAACAATTACGCCTACAGCCTCGCCGAGCGGGATATTCAGCTGGAGCGGGCTCTCGGGATGTCTGCCGAGGCACTGCGGCAGCAACCGGAAAACCAGTCGTACCTCGACACGTACGGGTGGATCCAGTACCGGATGGGGGATTACCAGCGGGCCATGGAATACGTCAACAAAGCCGTCATGCTGGGGTCCACCTCCGCGGTGGTGCACGAACACCTCGGTGACATCTACTTCAGGCTCTCCCAGCGGGAGCGGGCCATGGAATACTGGCGGAAAGCGCTCGAGTTCGACCCGGGGAACGCGGACCTCACGGACAAAATCCGCAGGGGCAGCCTGTGAGATGGCCACACGCGGGGGCAATCGCGATCACGGCGCGCGTGGCGATCATGGCGACCGCGGGGATGGCGGTGGTCACGGCGTCGGGGTGTGCTTCACCGGAGAGGGCTACGAGGGAGCTCACCCTCGGTCCGGCACAGGTCGTGGAACGTATCGAGGCCCGGGGCGGGTTGATCAACTCGGTGAGGGGGGACGGCGTCCTCACGATCGAAAGCCCCGAACAATCGGGAAGCAGCAGCTTCGAGCTGAACCTGAGAAAACCCGACTCGCTGATGGTCAGTCTCAGCGGACCGTTCGGCATCAGGTTCGGCGTTCTCTCATTTTCCCGCGACCGTTTCGTGTTCTATAACTACCAGGACAACTACGCGTTCGTCGGAAAGTCGGACGGGTCGACCCTGCACGACATGTTCAACCTCCGGATGAAATTCGACGAGGTGCTCCGGGCATTCACGGGGGAATTTTTCACACCGGGAGGGGATTCCCTGGAATCGTTCAGGACGGGGGACGGGGGATATATCCTCGTGTACCGCTCCGGCGCCGGC
>QJVY01000027.1 GCA_003235555.1 Ignavibacteria bacterium
AAGGCCTCTCCGCTGCCGATGATCTCGAAGGCCCCCGCCTTCCGGGAGAGCTCGTTCTTCAGGAGTTCGTTGTCGATGGAGAGCTTCTTCCGTTCGATCGCCCGCCTGATGGTCTGCTCCACCTGGTCGAAATCGTACGGCTTGCCCAGTACCTCGTACGCGCCGAGCTTGGTGCTCTCGACCGCCATCTTGAGGTCGGCGTACTGCGAGAGGATGATGACCTGCGAGGAGGGGGAGTGTTCCTGGATGTACTTCAGCACTTCGCTTCCGTCCACGCGGGGCATTTTCATGTCCAGCAGGACGACATCGTAGAGGTTTTTCTGTATGAAATTGATGCCTTCGGCGCCGTCGTAGGCAAGGGTGACTTCGTAGAGGCCGAGTTCCTGCAGCTCCTCCTGCAGCAGCTCGGTCAGCGAGATTTCATCGTCGACGATGAGAATCTTGTATCGCTGGGTCATATGGGGCCGGAGTTACTCGCTCAACACCCGTTCGATGGTCGTCAGGAGGTCCACCAGGTCGTACGGCTTGCTGACGAAATCCTCCGCGCCGTATTTTTTCGACTCGATGGCGTTCTTGAGGTCCGCGAAGCCGGTCAGCATGATCACCTTCACGTCGGGACGTTCCTTCTTGATGAACTTCAGGACCTCGAAGCCGTCTTTCTTGGGCATTTTGATGTCCAGGAGGACAAGGTCGAACTTCTGGCTCGATACTTCGGCGATTCCCTCCTCACCGTCCGCGGCCGTCGCCACATCGTAGCCCGCACCGGCGAGTTCGCTGCTCAGGATCGTGCGTAACGCGTCCTCGTCGTCACAGACGAGTATCCGACTTTTCTCTGCCATCTGCTGTCCCTGTTGTGAATACGGGTGATTTTCGCTGGGGCAAGGTAAGGAAATGCTTCAAGAGATGCAATATCGGGAAAATCGGGTATGACGGCTGGCACATGAGAAATACCCTCCGGGAGTGGGATTGAGAGGGACATCAGGATGTGAGGTGGGTCCCGGCCCGTATGAGCCCGGGCAGGCGACGAACACAGGGTAAACGAATGGGGCGGCCGGCGGAGGGAGGGGGGCGCAGAGGGGCTCTTCCCCGGGACAGGCTCCCGGAGGCCGGGAGGAGGGACACGGATCTGGACATCCGGTCCTCCGCCCGGCTACCGTTCTGTGACGGAGATGGGAATGATCGTTACTTCAACAGCAGCATCTTTCTGACCTCGCTGAAAATCCCGGCGGTGATCCTGTACGTGTACATCCCGCTGGGGAGGTTGCCTGCATCGAAGGTCACGGCTTGATATCCGGCTTCTTCCGTCTCATCGACCAGCACGACCACCTCCTGACCCAGCACATTGAAGACGCTCAGGCGCACATGCGTCGTGTTGGGCAGGGAGTATCCGATGGTCGTCACGGGGTTGAAGGGGTTCGGGTAGTTCTGCTTCAGCTCATAGTTCAGGGGAAGGAGGTTTCCCGAAACGTCGTCCGCCACCTCGGGGGGAGGAGGTGGCATTTCTTCGGACTCCCGGATGCGGATACGGTTCCCGGGCGCGGGCGCGGAGGCACTCAAGGTGAGCTTGCCCGCCTGCGACGTCTTCACCCAGTACCCCCGGCCGGGTTGCAGCGTGTCGGCGGCACTATAGGCGTTGTCGAACTTATAGAAAGAACTGGTCACAATCCCACCCGGGACCGACCCGATATCCGTCACCACGAGCGGGACACTCAACGAGCCCACCATATTCCACCCTTCCCCGACGTCAACGGTGTCCTCCGTCCGCTCGAAGCCCACATGCTCGATCGTCCCCCCCGCGGGGAACTTCACCCAGTACCCGACTCCGTTGGTGAGCGTGTCGTGGGTTACATATCCGCCCTCATAGGAGAAAGCCCCGGCGGAGGCGTCGGGAAAGAGCGTGGTGCGGGTGTAGTCCTCCATCTTCAGGGGTACCGACACGATGTTCCACTTCTCCCCGACGCCGAACTGTCGCGCGACGATGAGGTCCGAGAGCCCGTAGTGGGCGATGATCCAGTCGAACTGAGCCTGGATCTGGTTGGCGAACGTGGAATCGAACTGGGAGATGTACTCGTCGTACCGCGGCTGCTGGTACCCCATCCGGCTGTACATCGCCGTGTGGTAGGCGTTGTAATCGCCGAAGGTCTTCGGCGCGACCGTGTTGCGGTAATGCAGGATCATCTCGAGGACCGTCTGGCTGGGGGGATAGTTTGCCGCCAGCGTCTCGGCCAGCGCCTCTGAGGGTTGGATCCCCCAGAAATGGAAGAAGGGCGCCATGTTGACCCCGGCGGCCTCGCTCGCCGCCGCGATGTATTCGTCGCGGCCGACGATGAAAGGCCTCGCTGGACAGGCAGTATCGCTCTGAGGAACTCCCGCATGATAGAAGGAAGCATTGGTTGCTTCCAAAACATCCCAACCAAACCACCGTGCGATGTCACCGTACTTGGCCCATCCACGGTGCTGGTATTTCAACATGTCCTTGTCCGCCATCGGCGCAGTCGAGTCGAATGTCATCGGCAGGTTGTGCCGGAAATTCCACGTGACGATCCAATCAAACGCCGACTCTTCGAATGTAAAGTTATCCCTGCTATGCGAGAATGCACTGTCCGTGCTGTATCCATACACGTTGTAGAGAACAGACATACGGAGCGTGTGGACAATACATTCCGCTTCTATATCGTTGCAGGGATCGAACCCGGGACCGTAGTTCAATGTCGGATGCAGATGGTTGTGGCCCATCTCGTGGAACAGCGTCCGGTGAGGGGGGATGGTAAGAGCATCCAGCGGGTTCCAGCCGGCGTCGGGATAGTCCAGCTCCGGTAAGTCAAGGACCAACGGGTATCCGGCGCCGTATGCCGGTGTCACGAGCCGTGTATCAAACGAGTAGTATTCGGCCCGCGGACGCTGGCGGGGACGACCACCGACGTCGCTGATCGCATCCATGATGGCGTCCCAGCGCATCATGATTGAGTCCGGATGGATCACACCTGCCAGTTTGACTACCGGGATCGTGAACATGAATTTATCGGATTCGAAATCAGCCCAGGGAGCGCCGGTCCCGGCCACCTGCAGCAGCCAGTCGTTCACGTCGGTCTCCCGTCCCGCCCGCCACGAAAAATAGGGGGACATGATGGCGTTTTCGATTGTGAGGTTGAACCAGCCGGCGGACGTGCCGTCCGGCACCTTCAGATAGATGCCGCCGCCCATCGGATTTCCGACCGTGATCGTCGTGGAATCGAGAGGGAACTCTGTGGAGATGTCGGGAAAACGGTTGATCTGCCCGATGTAGCCGTAGTCCTGGTCGCGGAAATGGGCGCCGACGACGATCGAGAGGCCCTGCCCCACCACTCCGCCGGGGGCATGGATCGTGACCAGGTCACCGGGGGCCAGGTAGGTGCCCGTGGGCCTGACGACGCGAGACTGGTCCGTCAGTTCGGCGGCGATGTCCACGGCGTAACTTCCGTTCACCTCCACCACGGTGCTCGCGATGCGGGCCGTCGATGAATCGACGAGCCCCGGGATGACGGCCGCGTGCTCGAATTTCACCCCGCCCATCCCGGCGACGTGGGCCGGCGTGAAGCGGGTCTGGAGCACGTATTCCTGTACCGTCTGGAGGGTACGGTCGAGCGGTGGGAGTTCTTCGAAGGTGTGTACTATTCCGTCCTGATAGATCGGAGGATACGCGGCCTCGTATGCGTCGGTGAAGGCGAACAGGTCGGAGGCAATGCTGTCATACTCCGCATCCGGGAGCTCTGCAGAGATGAAGTCGAACCGGTCCTCCAGTCCGGGGGTGGTCAGGGGCGCGGTTCCATCGATATGGTCGACCAGTTCCTGGAAGGCACTGCGGATCTCCGCGTTTTCGGTCGAAGACCCGGTAATCCGGAGGGCGGCGATATCGACGTCGCCCGAGTAGAACCCTCCGAGCTTGTTCCCGTCAATCCCGCCCAGGGTGAGCAGATGGGTTTCGACCGCCCGGCCCAGACTGTCGGTGTCATACACCATCGGGATCGAGTCCCTGGTGTTCACTCCATCGAACTTCACCCTCCATGACCGTTTATCCAGATTGAATATCACCTTCAGGGAGTACCACGGACCTGCGGTGAGTCCGGTCTGGATTCCGTGCCAGACATATGTGTCAAGGTCTATGCCGTCGGTGTATGTGAGGACCAATTCTCCACCCTGCACAACGAGTGTAATCCCGGCGTCCTGCCAGAATGCGTTGACCCCCAGCAAGCCGGTCCCCAGAAGTATTGTCGGATCACTCCCGCCGAGCCGGAAGTCGAACGAAATATTCATGATACCAGTCGAGAAAATACTGTCCGTGAGCGTCGCGGGAAACTCTACACCGCCGTCGGTACCGAGCGATACCCACGTCCTTCCCCCTCCCGCACCGTACCCAACGGTGCCGAAATCCGAACCGTCGTTGGAACCGACTTCATCGGTGAGGTCGCCGTTAAAGTTGTACGCGCCAATGGCACCCGCCGGGATGGTCGTGTCCGGACCGGAGAATACCCATGCCGCCCCCGCATCCGCATTGTCCGCATCCCCCCCCATGATCGCGGTATTCCCATCGTCGGAGAGGGAGACCGAAATGCCCTGCAGGGGGAACCCGGTTGCGTCCGTGGCGGTCAATTTTTCCCCCTGCTGCGTCCAGACTCCTCCGCTCCGCGTGAATACCCATGCCGCCCCGGTCTGGGAATCATCATAATGCCCTCCAACGATGGCCGTGTTGCCGTCGTCGGAGAGGGAGACCGACGAACCCTGTTGCGCGGTTCCTGCAGCTCCCGTACCGACGAGCTTGGATCCTTCCTGGGTCCATACACTACCGCTTCTGGTGAATACCCACGCTGCCCCCGTCTGGGAATCGTCGTAATACCCTCCAACGAGTGCCGTATTACCATCTCCCGAGAGACTCACCGAATGTCCGTGATATGGGGTCCCCACGCCTCCGGTGCCGACCAGCTTGCTTCCCTGCTGCGTCCACACACCACCGCTTCTTGTATACACCCACGCCGCCCCCACCTCGGAATCGTCGATTTCCCCCCCTACGATCGCTGTGTTGCCATCGGCCGAGAGCGCCACCGAAATGCCCTGGTTCGCCGCGCCGACCGCTCCTGTACCGACGAGCTTGCTCCCCTCCTGCGTCCACACACCGCCGCTTCGCGTGAAGACCCACGCCGCCCCCGCCTCGCCATCGTCGGTGTATCCGCCGACAAGGGCGGTATTGCCATCGGCAGAGAGGGCAACCGAATAACCCTGAGATGCCGCTCCGACGGCGCCGGTCCCCACAAGCTTGCTCCCCTCTTGCGTCCATACTCCACCGCTCCGCGTGAACACCCAGACCGCTCCGGCAGACGTGCTATCCCCTCTCCCCCCGACGATGGCGGTGTTTCCATCTGCCGAGAGCGCGACCGAGGAGCCCTGCGTAGCTGTGCCGACGCTACCTGTCCCCACAAGCTTACTCCCCTGCTGCGTCCATACTCCGCCGCTTCGTGTGTACACCCACACCGCTCCTGTGTCGGGGGAACCATCCGTATTCCCTCCCACGATGGCTGTGTTTCCGTCCCCCGAGATCGCGACCGATTTGCCCTGATGTGCCGCTCCGGCGGCCCCGGTTCCGACGAGTTTGTTTCCCTGCTGGGTGAGTTGTGAGAATGCTCCACCGGATAGAATAAGGGTGGAGAGGACGTACCACGTGAGAGGCATAAGAACACGTTTCATGATGTGTGCCCTGATGATGTGACAGTATGTTGAGTGACCTGGATCGGCCGTTGGGTAGGTCACGCAGTCTAATGAATGCCTGCTGACAATCAGAATCCTGCGCGATGGATCGTTCAGGAAAGTGGGATTCGGGAAAAAACGATGATCACCGGATGGAGACCGGTTACCAATGAAATTTTGAATCCGCCCACGGTGTAATTAATTAATAATTTCCACCGAAATATCCAAATTTGGGGGAAAACCGACGAATTACACTACCCCCGGGCGTCCCCGGCACCTTTCGGGATCCGCGCCGGGGGGATCTGTCCGGGATCAGCTATTTAATGAGCATCATCCTTTTTACATCGTTGAAGGACCCCGTGGCTATGCGATAGGTGTAGACCCCGCTGGGGAGGGCGCCGGCGTCGAAGGAGACCGTCCGGTAACCCGCCTCCTGGTACCCGTCGGCGAGCACCGCCACCTGCTGACCCAGCAGATTATAGACGGCAATTTTGACCCACCCGGAAACGGGGAGGGCGTAACCGATGCTCGTCACCGGATTGAACGGATTGGGGTAGTTCTGTTTCAGCTCATAGGCGACCGGGAGGATGTTCCCCGGCGCACCGGACACGCCGTCCGGCGGCGGCGGGGGAAGTTCTCCGGTATCCCGGATCCGGATACGGTTCACCGGCGTCGCCGCGGCGATGCTCGACATCACCAGCTGCCCGCCCTCGCTCACCTTCACCCAGTACCCCTTCCCCGGCTCCAGCATCGATGCGGGTGCGTAACCGCCGTCGTACCCGTAGAAATCCGACGTCACGATCCCACCGGGGATCGAGGACACGTTTGCAATCGAAAATGAGCTGCTCAGCGAACCTACCATGTTCCACCCCTCGGCCACAGCGATGGTGTCCTCGGTTCTCTGCACACCCTCGTGCGATATCGAATCACCGGACGCGAACTTCAGCCAGTACCCTCTCCCGTTTTCAAGTGTATCGTAGGACATATAGCCGCCGTCGAACGTGTACGCGTCGGTCGTAGCCGTGGGGAAGAGTACCGTCTTCGTGTAATCACCCATCGTCAGAGGGACGGAGACGATGTTCCACTTCTCGTGAATGCCGAAATTCGTAGTCACGGTCGTTGCAGCGAACACCCACGCCGCCCCATAATTGCCGCCGTCCGCCGGACCGCCCGCGATGGCGGTAAATCCGTCCGCCGAGAGGCCGACCGAATATCCCATCACCGGAGCGCCAACCCCTCCCGTACCGACGATTTTACTCCCATGTTGGGTCCACACCGAACCGCTTCGGGTAAACAACCACACCGCACCCCGTAGGGAATCATCAGCGGGTCCCCCCACAAGGGCAGTGTTGCCGTCCGCCGAGAGGGCGACCTTGAAGCCCAGGCCCGGATATCCGGCCGTATCGCTGGCGACGAGTTTGCTCCCCTGTTGGGTCCACACGGTATCAGTGCGGGTGTACACCCATACCGCCCCTTTTCCGGAATCGTCAGTATACCCTCCCACGAGTGCGGTGTTGCCGTCGGCCGAGAGGGCGACGCCACTCCCCTGCCGTGCACTGTCTCCCGCCCCCGATCCCACGAGTTTGCTCCCCTGCTGGGTCCATACTCCGCCGTTCCTGGTATAGACCCACGCCGCACCGGTTTCGGAACTGTCAAAATATCCACCCACGATGGCGGTGTTGCCGTCCGCCGAGAGGGCGACCGAGAGGCCCTGCTGGGCATCGCCGACAGCGCCAGTCCCCACCAGTTTACCCCCCTGTTGGGTCCACACCGTATCGCTGCGGGTATAGATCCACGCCGCTCCCGTGGAAGCACTGTCAGACGATCCGCCCACGATGGCAGTGTTGCCATCCGCCGAGAGGGCGACCGAAGCTCCCTGGAACGAAGGTGGGACAGTATCGTTGCCGACGAGCTTGCTCCCCTGCTGATTCCATACAGAACCGCTACGGGTGAACACCCACGCCGCACCCCTGGCGGAGTTGTCCGCAGGTCCACCGACAATCGCAGTATTTCCGTCACCTGAGAGACCAACTGACCAGCCTTGATACGAAGATCCTACCACACCCGTTCCCACCAGCTTGCTCCCCTGCTGACTCCACATACCACCGCTCCTCGTATAAAACCATGCTGCTCCCCTGGAAGCACTGTCGATAGGTCCGCCCACGATCGCGGTATTGCCGTCGGCCGAGAGGTCCACCGAAAAACCCGCGAAGCCAAAGCCGACGGTGTCCGACCCCACGAGTTTGTCCCCCTGCTGAACAAACTGCGCCGGCGCCGGGATCGCCGTCAGTAAAAATAGAATGATGACAACCGGAACAGAACGAAAAGAACGGGCAATGATCATGATGTACCTCCTGGGAAAGTTCTGATGAGATGGTTGACGCGGCAGTCCGATACCGGATGTCATCTTGTGGAGAGTGGACGGGAAGGCGGGTCGAAACTCCTGCAAGAACTGACGTGGAATATCCTTCTGATTCAAAGGAAACCCCTTTCGAAAAGAAAAAGCGGATGGTTAGAACACCACCCTCGTGACGAAAAGCTGTGTAGGTAGGGCTACGGATTCGATGGTAATAATATCCGGAATGAAACACAAGTCACCATATCGGAAACGGATAACACCGTTCCCGATTGGCCGGAAATTCTGAGGGATGGAAGAAAAAGCCCCGGTCCGGCCCCGGCCGGGGCTTTTTCTATGGTCGTCCTCCGGAATCATTACTTGAGCAGGATCATCCTTCTCCCCTCCGTGAAATTCCCGGCGGTGATCCTGCAGGTGTACACCCCGCTCGGAAGGCTGCCGGCGTCGAAGGACACCGCTTTGAACCCCGCTTCCTGTAGTTCATTCACCAGCACCGCCACCTCCTGCCCCATGATGTTATATAACGTCAGCCGGACGTGCTCCGCGACCGGCAGCGCGTACCGGATCGTCGTCACGGGGTTGAACGGATTGGGGTAGTTCTGCTCCAGCGCGTAGCCGGAGGGAAGGACCGCACTGACCTGGTCCGGCGGAGGCGGGGGGAGTTCCCCGCTGTCGTCGATCCTGATGCGGTTTGCCGGAGACGCGGCGGCGGCGCTCGACATCACCAGCTGCCCGGCCTGGCTCACCTTCACCCAGTACCCCTTCCCCGGTTCCAGCGTCACGCTGTTGCTGTATCCGCCGTCGTATCCGAAGAAGTTCGACGTCACGATGCCTCCGGGGATCGAACCGACACTCGATGCGGCCATTGAGCTGCTCACCGAACCCACCATGTTCCATCCCTCGGCCACGGCGATGGTGTCATCGGTCCTCTCCAGGCCGTCGTGCGATATCGTCTCCCCCGAGGAGAACTTCATCCAGTACCCCCTTCCGTTTTCCAGCGTGCCGTACGCGACATAGCCATCTTCGAATGTGAACGCGCTTGTCGTTGCGGTGGGAAAGAGAACCGTCTTGGTGTAATCCCCCATGGTCAACGGCACCGAGACAATGTTCCACTGGCTCTGGACGCCGAACTGGCTGTTAACCGTCACCCCTGCCTCCGCTTCGTTCGACGGCCCGCTCTCGTTGTCATGGACGTCCACGGCCACGATCCGGTAGTAGCTGATTGCGCCCTCCACGGGGTCCGTATCGGTGTATCCGACGGAACCGGAGGTGCCGATGCTGTCACCCGGGGTCGGACTGAATCCTCCCGTGGTCGAACGGTAGATCTTGTAGTACTGCACATCCGGGTCTGTCGGCGCGTTCCAGCTCAGGACCACCTGCGGACCGGCCTCCACGCTCGCAAGCAGCCCCGCCGGTGGTATCGGCGAAAGATTGTCTACCGAGTAGCCGCTGTCGACCGCGGAAACGTAGTACTGAGTAACGTCCTCCGTTCGCGCCACGATGAGGAAATTGAAGTACGGTGTCCCGGATCCGGAGGAATCCTCCAGCGTGGGAACGACCTTCTGGTACGTGTTCAGTTGCAATGCCGGGACGTCCGTGATGTGGTCGTATCCCTCCAGGCTGCTGTCCGACAGCAGGGTCGAAGCCCGGGGGCGGGCCTTCCCAACCATCGCCGAGCCCGATGTCGCCTGTCGGTAGATGCTGTACGATGTCACGCGTGGGGAGAGATATACGGTATCGTATGGGGATTTATCCCACGTAATCCGGACCTGACCACCCTGGTCGCCGGGGATATCCTCTACGAGTGTAATATCCGGCTCCCGGGTATCTGTGAAAATCCAGATTGCTCCGGTTTGTGTATCATCGAAAGGTCCCCCGAAAACGAGCGTCCTGGCGTCGCCTGAAAGCGATACCCCCTGTCCCATATAGGCTCCGCCGACGGTTCCCGAACCGAGGAGTTCTCCTCCCTGCTGGGTCCAGGTCCCGTTGGTTCTCGTAAACACCCACGCCCCCCCGACATCCGTGTTGTGATAGGGCGCGGCTGCGACGGCGGTATTTCCGTCCGCGGAAAGCGTCACAAAGGTACCCAAACTGGCATCGTTACTCACCCCAGCTCCAACCAGTTTCGGTTCTTCCTGGCTCCACCCGTTGCCGATCCTGGTGAAGATCCACGCGGCCCCGATGTAATCGTCATCACCGTACGCTCCGACGATCGCGGTATTTCCGTCGTAGGACAGGCGTACGGAACAACCCTGAAAGGCCGGATCGATCGCACCTGTCCCGATGAGCTTCGGACCCTGCTGCGTCCAGGTCGTGTCGGACCGGGTGAATACCCAGGTCGCCCCGTTAAACGAATCGTCCGTATAACCTCCCACGATCGCGGTGTTCCCGTCCCCCGAGAGGGCAACAGAAGAGCCCTGGCGGGAGGTGCCGACGTATCCTGTCCCGACGAGTTTCGGCCCCTGCTGGCTCCACACTCCACCGGTACGCGTGAATATCCAGACCGCTCCGATGTTCGAATCGTCGGCGATTCCGCCCACGATAGCGGTGTTTCCGTCGTCCGAGATGTCTACCCAGTATCCCTGACGCGCCTTTCCCGTCGCTCCGGTCCCGACGAGTTTACTCCCCTGCTGGCTCCACACCGTCCCCGACCGCGTGAAAATCCACGCCGCCCCGGTCAATGAATCATCGATATATCCACCGATGATCGCCGTATTTCCGTCAGCGGAAAGGGCGACCGAGATACCCTGTCGTGCTTTTCCGACCGCGCCGGTGCCGACCAGTTTGCTACCCTGCTGCGTCCAGACGCTGCCGCTTCTTGTAAAAATCCATGCGGCACCAGTCGAATCGTCGTCGTTAAACCCCCCTGCGATAACCGTATTGCCGTCTGCAGAAATATCGGCGAACGCTCCCAGACGTGGATCCCCAACACCGTCGTTCGCGGTGAGTTTCGCCCCCTGTTGTGTGAACTGTGCCTGGGCGGATGGAGACAGGGCGAGCGTCAACAGACTGAGGATGGACAGGGTGAAGAAGGTTCGGTTGTACTTCATGATGGACCTCCTGATTTTTATAAGGAGAGATCGGGGGTAGAATGAAAATTTCCGTGGTGAGGCGTGCGACCGGGAAGGGATGTATCCCCGTGGGTGAGAAGATCCAGGAACGATCGCGCGGAATAACCTTCTGATTCAAAGGATACTCCTTCTGTAAAGAAATCCGGTGCGCTAGGACACCATCCTCGTGATGAGCGGATGGGTGGGAGAGGATATCGAATCCATGATAAGAACGTCCGGAATCAAAATCAAGCAGGGTGGTGGACGGGCACCGGACCACGCTGGCCCTTGTAGGCCGGCCTCGCCCCCAACGGGGTGGGAAAATGCGCTAAAATCTTGTCGGGATGCCGGGATTCGAACCCGGGACCTCCTGCGCCCAAGGCAGGCGCGCTAGCCGGGCTGCGCTACATCCCGCGGTGACCCCTGAATATACGGGAAACGGCGCCGACCTGCAAGGCTGGATATTCGGTGGATCCGACCCGGACTCCCATAATCCACCGGGATCGCCGGATATGGCGGTCCGGCTGATGGGTGGTCCAATCAGTTAAAAGCCGGCCTACTTCAGGAGCATCAGTTTTTTAGCATCGCTGAACGGGCCGGCGGTGATCCTGTACAGGTACATCCCGCTCGGGAGGTCGCGGGCGTCAAACGATACCGCATGGTACCCCGCCTCCCGCCCTCCGTCGACCGGAACAGCCACCTCCTGCCCGAGCGTGTTGAACACGGAGATTTTCACGTGCCCGGGCTCCGGCAGATCATAACGGATGGTCGTGACCGGGTTGAAGGGATTGGGATAATTCTGATAGAGACGGAATGTGGCCGGGACCTCCTTCACGGTCCGGGGCGCGAGCCGGAGACTGACAGATGAGAGTCGTCCCGCGGAGTTCTCACGCCCCGTGCCGAGGCTGATACTTCCGCTTCCGCTCAACGGGATCCGGTCATCGCCGACGGAGAGAACCGCAACCTTCGCGGCGTCGGGAAGCTCCCACCGGATGGAGATGGGCGTCTTGCCGCCGTTGATCAGCACCGCATGTACTACCGGACGATCCCCGGACGGCGCCGCGAGCGTCCGCATGTCGTCATATCGGACGTCGAAGACGTCCGCGGGCGGGAGCGGGGGAAGTTCGTACCGTCCGGCATCCGTGACGGGGTTCTCCGAAAAATGCAGTACCCGTTCCTGGCCGCCTGCTTCGGTAAATGTGATTGACCTGATGGGAATCTTCTCCGCTATGCGCCCTTGCCCTGTCTCCGACGCGGGTTGTCTCCCGGCGACCACCGGTGGTTGAATCGACAGTATGGCTGACGGCACCACGATCATTCCCGGTTGACTGACCTTGAGCCAGTATCCCCCGCCCGGAGCGAGCGTGTCGGCGGCGAAATATCCCCCCGGGGCCTGGTAACCGAACACTGATGAGAGGAGGGTCACCGGCGGCAGGGGCTGGAGGTCGGCGGTGAGGGCCGGCCACGAAATGGACCCGATCATGTTCCACCCCCCGAACACCTGGATCGTGTCGAGCGTGATCCCGGCGCCGCTCACGACTGCTGTCTGCCCGGAAGGGAATTTCAGCCAGTATCCCCCTCCCACATCGAGGCTCTCCCGGCTGGAATACCCTGTCGGTGGCGGGAAGTAGCCGAATGCGGAAGAGATCGCCGTCGGGAAGAGGGAATCCCTTCGCGGATTCTCCGGAAGGACGGGGAGGGAGATCATGTTCCACGAGGCCTGGACGTCGATCCCCACCGTCGCGACGGTCGTCGCACCGACCTCCACCGTCACGGTGTCGAGGTCCGTCACCGTGCTCGATGAATCGATCCCCCGCAGCCGGTACTCGTAGGTGCCCGTCACCGGCAAGGAGGAATCGACGAGGGCGTACTCCGCGGGGGAGCTGGTGGTCCCCCCGCCGGGGACGAAATTCCCCGGCAGGTCGCCGAACGCCGTGTCGGCCGGCGTACGCCGCTGAATGAAGAAACCGCTGTTCCGGACCTCCCCGAACGTCGACCAATTCAGCAGCACGTCGATCGCCGCCCCTTCGAAATCGCCGGTGAAGGACGTGAGCATCACCGATGGGAGCGCCCCCGACGGCTCGTCGGCCCCCATGAACGGACCGGCGCCGTCGCGCGTGTCACCGTCGAAATCCCCGGTCACTCCGGCGACGGGCGTTCCGCGCAGGGCGGTATCGCTCGCCGAGGGTTCCACCAGGTGGAGATTTTGCGGTGAGAGGAAGTACGCCTCCGTCGCCACCGAGTGTGAATCCTGCGCCCCGTCGAAAAGCGCACGCCAGCCCGGGAGGGTGGTGACGTCGGTATAGGGCACCGCCGTCCCGTACCCGCCGAGAACCATCTGGGGGTTCCCCGACGTGTCGGCGAAATAGTCGTTGTAGTCCGCCCCCCCCGTACCCCAGGAATACCCGGCCGAGGGCGCGACGATCGCGAAGTGGTGCACTCCCGCGTCGTCCGATGTAACGTCCATTGAGATGATGTTGTCGGCCATTGTGAGGTCCGTGGCGGTGGCGGAGGAGTAGATCCTCACGCCGGTGGCGCCGTGCGTCGCCGACGACGTGCCGGGCGGGTCGAGGTCGCCGTCCATGCGAATGGTGTTGAAGACGACCCTGTCCCCCGCTCCGTACCGGATCGCGATCCCCGCAGCGTGCCTTCCGCTCGCGCCGTTCGTCCTGACGTCGTGGATGAAATTGTTCGCCACGAGGTTGTTGCTCGTGGCCGGAATCCCTGTCCCCGTTCCGCCCATGACGATCCCCACCGCGGAAAATCCCCGCTCGTCCACGATGTCGTGTATGAGGTTTCCGGTCACCGAGGAATTCGTGACGGTGGAGGAAAACGCCGGCCATGAGTTGGACCCGAGCCCGATGCCGATCCTGTCCGCCCCCGCGGAGGTATTGGCGATGTCCCCCCCCACGAACCGGACGACGTTTCCGTCGATCGTGGCGTTGTCCTGGTGCCGGACGACGATCCCGGCCATGCCGATCTCGTCGGAACCGAAGGCGGTCGGGCCGACGACGTTGTCAAGGATGGCATTTCCCTCGCCCGGATCTGTCGACGCCCCGTTGACGAAAATCCCGAAACGCGCCTTCGTGACGACGTTGTTCCGGATCGTGTTACTGTCGTTCCCGAAGGCATTCGTGAAGGTCAGCGTGTTCAGGTTCGGGCCGCCGACCCCGATGCCGATCGTCGTCAGGGCGAACAACCGCGAGTCGAGACCGAGTGACACCCTGGTGTTCTTCACCGTGATGTTCGTGCAACCGCCGGAGGTGTCGGTGCTCGCGAGCCAGACCCCTCCCGTTCCGAACGTCGCGTTCGTGTTGATGATCGAAAGGTTCCGGTCCGTCCCGCCGTCGAAGGACCCGTCGAGCGTGATGTACGAGACGTCCTGGAACTTGATGATACTCGAGGGGGACGACCCCATGATCGTGACGCCGGCGGCCGCTTCCTCTCCGGCAGTGAGGTCCGCCTGCGGTGCCCCCGGCTGCGCGGCGGCGGCGAAGGGACCCCCGCAGGGTTTGATCGTCACCGTGTTCGCGGGGCTGGAACCGGCGAGGGGCCCGAGGGTGATAGGAAATTCCTCCCCTTCGGAGTAGGTCCCCGGCGTGAGGCAGATTACGACCGGCCCGGCGATCCCGAGGATGTTCAGCCGGTCGATGACGCCGGAGAGCGTGTTGAAGGGAGCCGGTTCGTCCGGGCCGACGGTATAGGTCCCCGCCTGCACCGGTCCGCTGATTTCCAGCGTGGCGGTGATGTCGTCGTTGGCGGCGAACCCGTCGCCGGGCAGCTCCGTCGAGACGGTCACGGTATAGAATCCCGGTTCGGCGAGTGACGTGCCGGGAAAGGACGCGGTGTCGGGGAATGCCCCTGCGCCGAGCTGGGCGACCGTCGTGGTCTCGTTGTACACCTCCGCCGACGACGGCGCCGGACCGGTGATACGGGCCCGGACAGCGACGTCCGCCTGGTCGTTGAGGCCGGCGTTATAGAACGTCGCAGACGGTGTGAACGGATCCCCGATCGGTTTCACCGTCCCGTCGGTCGGTACGAGGATGGCCAGCGGCTGTACATCGTCGGCGAAGAGCGATGTGAACGCCCCCTCGTCCGCCCCGATGTCGGGGGCGAGCGTGTCGCGGAGATCCCCGTCGAGGTCGGTCGTCACGCCGGTGATCGCCCCTCCGAAGAAGGACCCGTTGCCCGAGACCGGGCTCGGTAACGACGGGTCGATGTGGAAGTCCGCGTCGGAGACGAACTTCGGATCGTGGGGAAAACTGTTCGCGTCCTGTCCGGTCGCCGATTGCCAGTCGGCGAGCGTCTTGTAGTCTGTGGCACCGATCCTGCCGGCAAATCCGTTCTCCTCGTGAGCGGTATAGTAGACGTTCCTGTCGAAGACGGATCCCGCCCCCCCGATGACCGAGTCGGCGATGACGGCGTAATGTCCTTCGAACCCCGGGGGACTGAGGTTCGCGAGGATATTGTTCCGCACCATCACCACCGCGCCGGGATCCTCCAGGCTGAGACAGGATGTCTGGGCGAGGGGACCGTCCACGTCCATCACGATCGTGTTGAAGTCGATCGCAATCGTATCGATGAGACCCACGGAGAGAGTGGG
>QJVY01000033.1 GCA_003235555.1 Ignavibacteria bacterium
GCAGGAGGAATTTCCGAAAGTGGTCAGCAATGCCCGCGGACGGGGGCTCTTCTGTGCCTTCGACCTGCCGGACACCGACACCAGGAACAGGGCGAGGCTCGAGGCCTACAAGCTTGGGGTTGTGATCCTGGGGAGCGGATCGCAGTCGTTGAGATTCAGACCGCCGCTTGTGATCAGCAACGAGCAGATCGACAAGGGGGTGGAGATCCTGAGGAAGGTGATGGGGGGGATGAAGAGTTGACCAAGCCTCCGTCGGCCTGAGAGCTAAAGACCGGCCCCTGTAAAAATAAATATGGCCCCCTTCCGGGGGCCTTTTTTATTTGAAAGAACCCGATTTTTCGCATCCGTCTCCCCCGGGGGAGGTCGGGCGGAACGCTCCGGCCCGGTGGGGGTATTGACAAGGTGGCCGGCGCCAAATTATATTTCGCCCTAAGCCTGCTCCCAATCAGCCACACTTGCCGGTGAATCAAATGCCTGCTCCCACGTTCCTACGAGTATCGTTGTACCCCCTGCCTTACCCCACACTTCTACGCCTTTCGTTGATCTTTTTTATCGCAACAATGTTTCCGTTCGCGCATGTCCATTCACAGGAATTCTGGCAGAAAACCACCTTCCCCGGCAGGGGCGGAAGGGGACTGGCCGTCGGAACGACCGGCGTGGTGATCGCGCACGGAGACTCGGGGACGTTCCGTTCCACCAACGAGGGGGTGAGCTGGACACTCATCCTCGCCAATACGGATACGTCCTACGTGCAAACACTCGCAATCCATCCGGCCGGAAGCATCTTCGCCGGCACCTTTCAGGGGGGGCTGGCCACGGGAAGATTCCTCCGGTCGACGAACGACGGCGCCACGTGGATCGCCACCACCCTCCCACACCACGGGTACTACGCGATCGCCATCGACAAGAACGGCGTCACGTATGCGGGATCGGAGTACGGCGGGATCTTCGCCTCGACGAACGAGGGGCTGGATTGGCTGACGACCTGGTCCACGAACCTGATGGTCTGGTCGCTCGTGGTCGGTTCCGACCTGGTGCTCTACGCAGGAACCGGCGATTCGGGGATGTACCGATCGACGGATATCGGCGTCACCTGGACTCAGAATAACACCGGTCTTCCGTGGGGGCTGCCCGCGGTATTCGACATGGCGATCGACGGCGAGGGCGTGCTTTACGCTGCGGTCGATTCGGTATTCTTTCTGGACGAGACGCCCCGCTCCGGCGGGATATTCGTTTCCAGCGATGCCGGGGTATCGTGGACGGCACGGAGCAACGGACTCACGGATTCCAGGGCTAGTACGTTCGCAATCGATTCAAGCGGGGATTTCTACGCGGGGACATGGGGAGGAGGAGCCTTCAGATCCACCGATAAAGGATCATCCTGGAACGCGTTCGGGTTGACGGGAATGTATGTCTATTCGATCAGGACCGGCCCGGACGGATTCGTCTACGCCCTTACAGACAGCGGACTTTTCCGAAGCATGCAAACCACCGTGGATGTCGGGGAAAATACCTCGGTTCCCTCGACGTTCAGTCTGGCACAAAACTATCCAAATCCATTCAACCCCGTAACGACAATTTCCTACTCCCTGCCATTCCGGTCGAAAGTGTCGTTAAGTGTCTTCGATATCTTGGGGAGGGAAGTGGCGACACTCATCTCCGGAGAAGTCGCGGCGGGCGGGCATTCCGTACAGTGGTCTCCGGCGAACCTCCCGAGTGGAGTGTATCACTACCGGCTGGCAGCCGGGGAATTTACCGCGACGAAGAAGATGCTGCTGATTAAGTAGCCGGGCGGATACGAACGTTTCACGAATCCTGCTTAAGCACGATTACCAGAACCCCCGATCGATCCGGATCGGGGGTTTTCTAATTTCATAAGCATGTCCACCCAGTTTCTGCAAATTTCACGTCTCCCCGGCTACGAAGCAACCGGGTCCGCCGGAAAATGAAAAGGACCCTTGACTAAGGGTCCTTTTTTTACCCGTTCATCTATAGAGTCTAAGCGCCATCGCCAAACATCAGGAGGATGCCTTCGAAAAGTTCGTCGTGCTGATTCATAAATTCGTGGGAAACGTTCGCCGGAATGAAGACCGCATTGCCGCCTTTGAGTAGTGATTTTTTCCCGTCGATAATCATTTCAGATTCACCTTTGATGGCGATGAGCAACGTCGGGAATGGGTTGGTCTTCGATTTCTCTTCTTTGTTGGCATGCTGCCCTTTTTTTAAGGCAACATACGCGGACCTGAATCCCGGTTGATAATAAAAGATCGAGGCTTGTGCACCGTGAGTCATCCGTGTATAATCAATACCATAGGGAATGATTTCCGGCGTTCCTCTTGTCCAAAAATGAAATAAGGTGGATAGGAGTTTGGGTACAAATGTTTCATCCGGCTGAAAGCCCTCCATGACATCGGCGTCAAATGGCGCAAAATCCGTCTCGAAGGCCTTTGCCGAGCCCGTCAGGGCGTTCAATTCACCGTTGTAAATTTTCGTCAGAGTTTCAAAGTCGGTCTTGAAGTAAAACGATGGTTCCGCGGGTGCGCCCTCAAAGAGCTCTACCTTCGCGTCGTTGGTTTCAGTTTTGGCCTTCGCTATGACGTGCCAGAAATCATCGCCCACCTTTATCCCAAAGCTGATGTCTTCGGTCAACGTCCCGTCTTTTTCATAATCCTCTGTAAACGTTTTTAACATCTGCTCCGTTTTAGCGACCTGTTTACCAACCTGAGCCGGCTGACTCAATCCCGGGCCCGGACAAATCAGGATGAAGGCGACGATGAATACGATTGATTTCATGAGGCATTCCTTGCGATATGATAGATATTCCTGAAAAGCGGCCTGTGGCACCGCGGTTTTTGAGTTGCTGGCAGTGTCAGGGAAGATTCTCCCCGAAGTCGCAACCTCACTCTCCTTTCATGATAATACGAAGATAAAGTTTTCATTGCTCTCGGGAGATTCGGGTGGCGCAATAACTCGAATTTCTCCCTTGAAAATAACGAAAGTTCGGTGTACCTTCCGGAATACATCCATCTGCCATCGCCGCCGCAGGGGGGAGCGACCAGCGGCACTATCCATTCATGCGTAAAACCGTCATCATCGGGAGGCGCGTGGAACGTAACGGTGTCTTCAACAAAGCAAGCCGGGAACCCCGTCTCCGGAACGACGGCCCAAGGTGCATCAAGTCGTATCTCTGCCGCCTGAGGCCGCTCGTCCGTCTCAACCACCCGTTCCATTTCAGGCATTCCATCTCATGTTCCTGCCGCCATTCGGCATCCCGCAGGAGATCAGCACTAAGTACTATGGGAACAGAGGGCTCCGGAAGAAACACGATGATTGCGGGCATCGTGCTTCTCATTTCGATCCTGATTTCCGGATCATCGCAGCTCATCTCCCAGCCCAACGGCCGGGATATGGAGAAGGAACGACTGATCGAGCAGGAGCTCGGGGATATCGATCCATCACTCGTCGGCACCTTTCGGGAGGCCACGGCGGCATTCGACCGCGAAGACTTTCTCCGCGCTGAAAGTTTATACGCAGAGGTGTATAAAGGTGCGCCCACTTTCGATCCCGCGATCAGACGGTTGGGGAGCGTCCGTGTGAGATTGGGGAAGACGGAGGAAGGAATAGCGCTCTGTGAACAAGCGGTGCGCATCAATCGATCCGCGGCCAACATGTTCACACTCGCGCTATGTCTCGCCTTTCCCGGGATCGAAAAAACCCCGTCGCCGCAAGACCTCGACCGGGCGCTCGCATACGCAATAGAAGGGCACACCCGGCCCGACGGTGACGACGTCTATTTTCCCCTGATGATCGCCCAGATCGCCCTGGAACGGAATGTCGAGGACGATTTTCGACAGGCAACCGAGGAACTGGTGAGGCGATTTCCGGACCGGATGGCGACGCACTATTATGCCGCGATCCTGGCGGCGCTGGACGAGCACTGGGTTAGGGCGGAGGATGAAATCCTTGTCGCCGAAGAAATGGGTTTGCCGCATGACCAGGTACAGTCCTTCCTCGATTCGGGCGTCCACAGCAGCGCGACACCCTGGCGATATGCCTCCGCTTCCCTGTGGTTGGTCGGGGCGTGGGTCCTCGGATTACTCCTGCTCTATGTGTTCGGCAAACTCCTGTCGAACATCACCATACGTTCAATTTCCTCAGCCGATCCCAACATTCCCATGAGTCCGGGCGAACGAAATTTGCGCCGCATCTACCGGATGCTCATCAACTCCGCCGGATTGTATTACTACGTTTCACTTCCTGTCGTGGTCGTGATCGTCATCGCCATCGCGGTCGGAATTTTCTACATTTTCCTCATCATCGGACGACTGCCCGTCAAGCTGCTGCTCATCGTCGGGGCGGGCGCCGTCGTCACAATCTACAAGATGATCCAGTCGCTTTTCATCAAGATCCGGTACGAGGATCCGGGTCGGGCCCTGCAGCGTGAGGAGGCCCCCGGCCTGTGGAACCTCACCCAGGAGGTGGCGGATGCCCTCGGGACCCGGCAAATCGACGAAATCCGGATCGTCCCCACAGCCGAAGTGGCCGTCTACGAACGGGGTACGGGGAGGGAAAAAATGCGGGATGCGGCCCGCCGCGTTCTCCTCCTCGGTGTCGCGACACTGAATGGTTTTCGTGAGGATGGCTTTCGCGCCGTGCTCGCGCACGAATACGGGCATTTCACGCATCGGGATACGGCAGGGGGCGATGTCGCCCTGCGGGTTCAGGGCGACATGAACAAGTTCTTTTATTCTCTGTACCTGGCAGGCCAGGCAACGAGGTGGAACGTCGCGGTCCATTTCCTCCGCCTCTATCACTTCATCTTTCTTCGAATCAGCCATGGCGCGAC
>QJVY01000206.1 GCA_003235555.1 Ignavibacteria bacterium
TGATACTCTTCGCGTTTCCCACAATCCTGCCCGCCCAGAGGGACACGACCGCCGCGTCTCCGGATGATGATTCCGTGCCCGGCAGCTGGGCGATCGTCGCGCTGGGGGGGTGGACGTTTCCGGTAGAGCCCCCGGAGTTCTCGGATCACTTCAAGACCAATTATAATTTCGGCGGGGGAATCGCGTACGCGATGAGCCCCGGGGATGTCGGCTACGGCGAGGTGTCTCTCCTGCTCCACTATTACAACGTGCTCTTCACGCGATCGGGATTCCGGGAGGCCAACGGGCTTGCCGCCGGTGCCGGGATCTTCGGGTACCCCGGTGACGTTTTCACGGGCATGGTACAATTCCGGGGCGTGTACGGTGCGACGAAGGGGAGCATCGCCCCGTATTTCACCGTGGGCGTGGGGCTCTATCACGTGGCCCTCCCGGAACGGGGACTCACCACTCCACCCACCCTCCTTTTCGATGAGTACAAAAAGACCACGTTCGGCTGGTCGGTGGGCCTGGGCGTTGATGTCCCCGTGATGGAACGGATCACTCTTTTTGTCGACGGGAAGTTTCTCCTCGGTGTGACCGGGACGAGCGGGACAAAACTCTTTTCCGGCGGCGGCGGGATACGATACGAAATGTGATTCAACGGCGCCGGTTCCGACCGGCGTTTTTTTTACCCCCCGTTCCCGGAGGGCGGTTTCAGGAGCTTGAACGCGTGCATCCAGTCGTTACGCAGGAATCCCGGGATGCACCAGAGCATGGCCAGCGGTTCGATGGCCCGCGCCGCCTCCGCGCTGCCCAGGTCTTCCACGTCCCACCCGAAGAGGTCGAGAATCCGCATGACATCGGTTTTCGCGGCCTCGTCGTTTCCGCAGATGAACATCGTGGGCCTGGTCCCCCCGAAATCCGGGTTCACCATGTACCGGTGGCCCGCACAGCTGAACGCCTTGACGAAACGGACGCCCGGCGCCGTTTTCTGCAGCCTTTCCATGAGCGACTCGTCGAGAGTCGTGAAATAGCGCAGGACGCCGTTCACAGGAGGGGAGTCCGCAATCGGGTTGCTGGTATCGATCACGGTCTTTCCCCGGAGCCTCTCCTCCCCGATCCCGCGCAACGCCCCCTCGGCGGCGGTCCCCCTGACGGCGAGCACCACCAGCTCCCCGAACGAAGCGGTCTCCTCGAAAGAGCCGACCTTGGCCCTTCCCCCGGTCGCGTTCTTCAACGCCCCCGCTTTCGAGGGATCGTTCGTACCGATCATGACCTCATACCCGTGCACGATCAGTCCGTTTGCAAGCGTTTTGCCGACTACGCCCGATCCGATGACCCCTGCCTTCATACCCATGAAAGACCTCTCCTGTCCGACGGTGGTGGGGGGGTAGGCTACTGCCCTTCGTTTGTGGTGTACCCGTACGGGAGCCTGAAGGCGCCCCGTCCGCACGAGTCGATCGCCTCGTTCATGAGAGTCATGATCGCCGATTTTTCATCGAGGTCACGCGGGCCAAGTATCCCCGACGGCGACCCGATCGGGTGGTACAGTATCCCTTCGGCAGTTACGGTCACCGAGTCGTTGAACAACGACGTGTCGGTCCTGAAGGACCATACGTCGTCCAGGTTCCCGTCACGGGCGGTCGAGGCCGCGTAGATGTAGCGGTACACCCAGCTCCTGGACGGGTCCATGTCCGCCTGGACGACGGCGTCGAGCCTGCCGTCGTAGTTCTCGTCAGCCCAGTGGTTGAACACGATGCGGCATTTTTCGATGAAGAGCTCGACGTGATGCATCATCATCGCCTGCTCCCGCAACGGGTAATCTGCGGGGAAATCGCCGTCCTCGAAGGGGGCGGCGCCGCCCACCAGGGCGAGGTAGTCGATCTTTCCGTCCCGGTTCCTGTCGAAGGGGTATCCCCACGTCTGGACCTTCCCCAGGGAGGGTCTGGAGTTCTCAAATCCGACGATGGGGGAGACGTCCGCCACCGGGTCGGCGACAGAATCCCGCGTGAAAGTGACGTACAGGACCGTCCGGGTGTTCTTGAATCCCACGAACGAAACGTACCTACCCAGCAGCTGCTCCTGGCAGAGGGTCGTGAGCTCGGATTTGAACGGCGCATGCGCGGTGACGGAATCGGCCGTGGGAAAAAAATCGGGCAACGTCGGCTGCGCGGTGACGACCGCGGGCATGGCCAGGCAAAGAAGTACGAAAATCCTCATCGTTTGTCGGTGATCGGTGGGTGTCAGTCTGAATCTTTTTTTGCGTCCTGATATGCTAAACGCTCGGGGTTGATGGAGAGTTTCCGGAGGAGGGCGCCGGTTTCGAGCGATTTTCCGGTGGCGTGTCTCACGCGGTCCGCCCATTCCACGGTTTCACCGTCCCGGTAGAGGTGTTCGATCATCCAGGGCGCAACCGTCGTGTCGGTGAGTTTTCCCCGTCCGAACTTGTCCGAGAGGGCCTCCTGCAGCTGCGTGGCGATCATGGAGGAGAGGATGTAGTTCTGGTAGTAGCAGGGGTACGATACGTACCAGATCGAAGAGGCGTACCCGGGCGGCTCGTCCGCGGGAAGCGTGACGAGGAGGTATTTTTCATACATCTTTCTCTCCAGCGAGTCGAGGTCCTGGTCCGGATTGCGGTACATTTCATATTCGAAGAAAAAGTCCTTCATCAGCCGGCGCACCCGGTAGAGCGTCGACAGGTTGCGCGTCGCGGCGTAATCCTGGATGACGTGCCCCGGCGCGCCGCTGAACGACGCGATCCAGGCGGTATCCTCCGTGAATTCCGCGTGAAGTTCCGCGACACCCTCCTCGTAGGCCGCGCACTGCGCGCCCGGGACCCACTCGTATCCCTTCAGGATCGGGTACCCGACGTCCACGTTCACGGCCTTCAGGGAATGTCCGTACTCGTGGAAGGCAGTGGCGTAGAAACCCTTCCCCCGGGTGGGGTTCACCAGGAACCTCGAGTCCGTGGGGATGAAAATTCCAAGGCTCAGCCCGCCGTAGGGGATGTCGCGCACCGTCTCCAGGATCGGGAGGGAGTCGACCGGGAAACCGATCGACCGTTCGAACCGGTGCAGCACGGAGAACACGGAGTCCGCGGGGAAATACCGGTCCGGGATGGACGCGGAGTTCCTCAGGCTGATGTCGAAATCCCACGCGTTCATCTCGCTGACCTTCAGTCTCGCGGCCGAGGCCTGCAGGAACCTCGCGAACGCACTCCTGGTCTGTTGTTCGAGCGTGTTGAGGGTGGAGACGAGCCACCCCTCATCGATCGCCTGCAACCTGAGGGAGAGGGAGTAGTAGTTCGGGTACCCGGCCTCCACGGCCCGCGCATTCCGCATGCGCACGAGTTCTCCCAGTTTTTCAGCCGCGGCGGCGGACAGTTGTGAGCTGACCCGCCAGAGGCGGTGCCTCCGGGTCTGCCTCCGTTCCTCCCTGATCCGGTTCTTGACCTCCGCGCGGGTTATCGGTTTCCCCCCGTACACGAATGTGAATTCCACGATGAGTTTCTGCAGCTCGTTTTCCAGGCGCGAGATTTCCGGGTCCGCGTAGATGGCCCCCCCCTGGAAGCATCGCTCCCAGAGATCCAGCCGGCGGCCGAGGGTGGGGTCCGCAAGAGAGCCGGATTTTTTCCTCCACTGCCGGATGGTCGACCGTGCCGTCGAGTCCAGGAAAATTCCGGTAAAGAGCGCCTTCGCCGAATCGAGGTGCGCCGGACCGTCACCCGAGTAGCTGTTCCAGTTGGCGATCCCCGTGGCGATGCACGCCTCCTCGTACCGTGCCTCCAGGGAATCGAGGAAGATCACGAGCTCGTCCTTGACGGATACATCTGGTTCCGGCCTGTTTTCGCAGGAGGACAGCAATGTCAGGAGTGCGGGGAGGAGAATGGCGACTGCGACCGTGAATCGGTTCATACGCTCAGGGAAATCGGCAAGTCAAGCGAGAAAATTGTTGACGGTGGAAGACAAGATACGGGAAAAAAGATGTGGAATGCAACCCGCGCGGATTGCAGAAAAAAAAGCGGCACACCCGTAGGGGGGAATGCCGCTTTACTTCGCCGCAGCTCTTGGTGAGCCGTTCGGGGTTCCCGGGGAGGGTTCCCCGTTTTTATCCTCCGGACCGCTAATCCACCAAACGATCCAGTTTGTAGGTTAAGCTTCCCTCTAAGGAGGATGTATCTATATATCCTCACATAGGACAGCCCGCGCCGAAAATCCGGCGGGGAAATTCGAAATTATTTAAAAAAATTCCCCGAAACCCTTGCAAATCGCGATTTTCTTGATTCTATTCATTCCCTTTTTTATTATATTCAGGAAACTTTACGCCTTTTTCCCCTGGATCATCCTCACGGCGCCATTTCTTGAAATCCAACGGTTTACGACGTTACCTCGATCTCCGGAGGAGGCAGGTGGATACCGGGCTCCGTCAGATGCTGCGCGGACGGAAACCGGAAATCATTTACGCCCCGCTGAGGCACGTCTTCAACTCCGGAGGGAAGAGGATGCGCGCGATCCTGGTCCTCCTTGCCTGTGACGCGGTCGGGGGCAACCGGCGGAAGGCGCTGCCGGCGGCCATCGCGATGGAATGTCTTCATAACTTTACGCTCATCCACGACGACCTGATGGACGAGGCCCCGGTCCGCCGTGGACGTCAGACAGTGCACTCCCGGTGGAACGAGGCGGTGGCCGTTCTCGCCGGGGACCAGCTCCTCGCGTTGGGTTTCGAGGCCCTGGTCGGCGGCGGGAGAACCCCGCCACCCCCGGCGGTCGGGATTTTTACCGGCGCGTTCAGCGATGTCTGCGACGGGCAGGGGTTCGACCT
>QJVY01000171.1 GCA_003235555.1 Ignavibacteria bacterium
AGGGCAGTGTTGGCCGGCAAAAAGTCGCCCGCGAAACGAAAAACCGTTCTCTTCGTCGACGACGAGTCCCTCTGGCTCGACGCCGTCCGCAGCGCCGTGAACAAGGCGCAGGTGAGCGTCATGACCGCAGGCGGGGCGGAGGAAGCCCTCGAGAAAATGCTCACGAAGAAGCCAGACCTCATTCTCAGCGATGTGCGGATGCCGGTCATGAACGGATTCGACCTCTTCGAAAAAGTGAAAAACATTCCCGGCCTGCGGTCGGTCCCGTACGTGTTCATGTCCTCCCTCGACGACTTCGACGCCCGGAAGACGGCGAAGGACATCGGTGCCGACGCGTATATCGAAAAACCATTTGACCTGGGGCAGGTGAAGTCCATTATCGCCGACCTCCTGCTCAGGTTCTCCGATAAATAATCAGGGTATTTTTGGGTCCATACCCTCTTTTTCATCACACCATCACTCATTAGGAGGGGTTTTCCATGTCAGCAGACGCAAAAAAAGACGCCCGGATGCAGGCGCTGAAGATCGCGATCGAACAGATCGAAAAACAGCACGGCCGAGGGGCGATCATGAAGCTCGACGAGGGCCCCATCGCCCGGATGGATTTCATCTCGACCGGCTCGATCTCTCTCGACGCCGCGATCGGCATCGGGGGGATTCCCCGCGGCCGGGTCATCGAGATCTTCGGCCCGGAGGCCTCCGGCAAGACGACGATCTGCCTGCACCTGATCGCCGAGGCCCAAAAGAAGAACGGCATCGCCGCGTTCATCGACACCGAGCACGCACTCGATATCACCTACGCCCGCAAACTCGGCGTGGACATCGGCAACCTCATGCTGTCACAGCCGGAGTACGGCGAACAGGCGCTGGAAATCGTCGAGACCCTGGTCCGGAGCGGCGCACTGGACCTCGTGGTGATCGACTCGGTGGCCGCGCTGACGCCCCGGGCGGAAATCGAAGGAGAAATGGGAGACCCGACGATGGGCGTGCAGGCCCGGCTGATGTCACAGGCGCTCAGGAAACTCACCTCGGCCATCAGCAAGTCGAACACGAGCGTCGTCTTCACAAACCAGCTCCGGCAGAAGATCGGCGTGATGTTCGGGAACCCCGAGACCACGACCGGCGGGAACGCACTCAAGTTCTACGCTTCACTGCGGCTGGACGTCCGTCGCATCGAGGCCCTCAAGGACGGCACCGCCATCATCGGCAACCGGGTCAGGGTCAAGGTGGTAAAGAATAAAATCGCACCACCCTTCCGCGAAGCCCAGTTCGACGTCCTCTACAACGAGGGGATATCGCGCATCGGCGACCTCATTGACACGGCCGTGGACCGGAACATCATCGCAAAGAGCGGCTCGTGGTTCTCGTACAACGGCGATCGGATCGGTCAGGGTCGGGAATCGGTGAGAAAATACCTCACCGAGAACGGCAAGATCGCGGCCGAAATCGATTCCCAGCTGAGGACCACCCTCGGCCTCACGCCGGTGGAGCCTCCCGCCACCACCGCCGCGCCAAAGGAGGATCAACCGGTGGCTGGCAAACCGGAGGCTGCGAAGAAGGCCGTCAAAGCCTGATCCCCCTCCTCCCGGAAGGGTAAGGATGATCGTCACCGGCATCGAGCGCCAGAAGAAGCATCCCGACCGCTATTCGATCTTCGTGGAGGGTGAATTCGCCGTCGGCGTGAGTTCGGAGGTGCTGCTCTCAGAAGGCCTGCGGAAGGGTGACGAGGTCACGGGGGACCGACTCGAGGAGCTGAGGAACCGGGAGGAACTCTCGTCGGCACGAAGAATAGCCGCGCGGTACCTTGCCTCCCGCCGGAGGACCGAGTGGGAGATCCGCAGGCGCCTCGCATCGAAGGAATTTCCCGCGCGCGTCATCGACAGGATTGCCGGCGAACTCCTCGCCTCCGGCCAGATCAACGACCGGGAGTTCATCCTGGCGTTCATTCACGATGCCCAGCTCCGTACGCCTTCCGGCCCGCGGATGCTTACAGCGAAACTGCGCCGGAAAGGGCTCGGCAGCGAGATGATCGCGGAGGTCCTTCCCGCGGCGCTGCCCGCGGACGAGGAAACGGAACTGGCCCTGAAATCCGCGCGGGGGTATGTTACCAAAATCCGGCGGCGTGAACAGGCGGGCAAGCTCTACCCACCCGGGAAAATCCGGGGACTCCTGAGGGGATATCTTGCCGGCCGCGGTTTCGGTCAGACGGCGATCCGCACTGCCATGAAGGGTGTCCTCCGGGATGCCGAAGAAAGGGGGGGACACGATGTCGGTCCTGGTCTTTGATATTGAAACCCTCGGCCGACCCCCGGAATCCTTCGACGAGGCGCAGACAGCGTACCTCTTCCGGGGTGCAGACACCGACGAAGCGCGCCTGGAGGAAATCAACAGGCTCAACTTGTCACCCCTGACAGCCGAGGTCCTCGCAATCGGCATGCTGAACCCGGATACCTCGGGGGGACGCGTCCTCTTCAGGTCCGACCGCACCGAGAAGTTTCACTCGGAGGATGGAAAGATCGAATACCTCGCCGGGGATGAGACCGCGATACTGAAAATGTTCTGGGACGATGTTCGCAGTTACGACCGGTTCGTGACCTTCAACGGCCGAACGTTCGATTGCCCCTTTTTAATGATCCGGTCGGCACTCCTCGGGGTCAAGCCGTGCCGGAACCTCGTCCCGTACCGGTACAGTTCAACCCCCCACTGCGACCTCCTCGACCAGATGACGTACTACGGATCCACCCGGAGGTTCAATCTCGATTTCTACTGCCGGGCGTTCGGGATCCCGAGCCCAAAGGCCGCGGGGATCACCGGACTCGATCTCGGGCCGCTCTACCGCGAGGGAAAATTCAGGGAGATCGCCCGGTACTGCATCGGTGATGTCGTCGCCACCGCCGAACTCTACCGCAGGTGGAAGTCGTTCCTCGATTTCAAATGACTCCCCGGCGGACCTCCCCCCTTCCATCACCCGGGACGGGCACGGACGAGACGGAATTCGATCTACTGGACATCGCCGTCGTCGACCTGGAAACCACCGGCCTCTCCGCGGACCGCGGGGACAGGGTCTGCGAGATCGGCATCGTGAGAATACGCGGCGGTGCGGTCATGGAAACTTTCGGCACGCTTGTCGATCCCACCGTACCGGTCTCCGCCGGCGCCTACTCCGTGAACGGGATCAGCCCTGCAATGCTCGTCGGTGCCCCGCTCTTCGGCGAGGTGATGCCCCGCGTCGAAGCCCTCCTGCGGAACGCAATCCTGGTCGCATACAACGCCCCCTTCGACATGTCCTTTCTCCGCAGTGAATTCAGACTCAACGGCACGCCCGTCCTCACCAACCCGGTGGTCGACGTGCTCCCCCTCGCCCGGCAACTGTTACCCGGGAGGCAGAGATACCCCCAGTCCTCCGTCGCCGCCCTGCTGAGGATCTCCTCCCCGGTCAGTCACCGCGCGCTCGAAGACGCGATGGTGACCGCCAAAATCCTCATGCACTTCCTCTCGATGCTCCGCGCCTACGACATGCGCACCCTGGGGGACCTCCGGCGCGGGGACCTGCGGGATTCGCTCCGCGCCAGGCGCGGGGAAAAGATCGAATCCGCTCTCGCTTCGGGGGAAGACCTCTGGATACGGTACCTCTCACCCGCCGACGGTGAAATCACGCAGAGAATCGTCACCCCGGCCGCCGGGGGATCAGCTCCGTCCTTCACACCATCCTCGTCGGAATTGCACGGATTTTGCCATATCCTCCAGGCCCGACGCACATTCCGGACCGATTACATCCTGGATATCCGGCCGGTCAGCGCCGGCAGAATCTGACCACGACAGACCCCGAACCACGCCCTGCCCACCCCGGGTTGACACTGTAACTTTTTTTTGATACATTCGTATATGCGAATGTATTTATGAGCACCCCATGAAAGATCTCACGACACTCTTCACGGCCCTGGCCGACCCCTCGCGCCTGCGGATCTTGAACCTCCTGTTCGCCGCCGGGGAACTCTGCGTGTGCGACATTGAACGCGTCCTCGGGTTTACACAGACGAAAGTGTCCAGGCACATGCGGTACCTCCGGAGGACCCGGATCGTCCGGGCCGACAAACGTGGCAGGTGGGTGATCTATTCGCTCCGGAACCCGGAAACGCCCGAGCGCGCGCTCGTGCTGGCCGGGTTAAGACGAATCATCGAACAGGCCGCCGTGGCCCGCAAAGACCGGTCGGCGCTGGACCAGGACATCAGGGCCGGCTGTTGCGTCGGCGCCTCGCTCTGCTCCAACACCGGCGGTGCAAAACCCGCGGAACGGAAAACTCACAGGACAACAACACGAAAGGGATAACGAAATGGAAAAGGACATGAGGGAATCAATCATCCGGAGTTACTCGGAAATCGCCGTGGTACAGAAACAATCATGCGGATGCTGTGAAACCGGCGGGGAAACACCGGTGGCGGCGGGAACCGCGGAATCGTCATTCGAACCGGACCTCGGGTGCGGCGCCCCGCTCGAACATGCCGCCCTCGCGGAGGGCCTGACAGTCCTCGACCTCGGCTCCGGGAGCGGCCGCGAGGTTTTCGCCGCTGCCCGGGCGGTGGGGCCCTCCGGGCGCGCCATCGGCCTCGATATGACCCCTGCGATGATAGACCTCGCAGAGAAAAACGCCGCCATCCTCGGCGTTCAGAACGCGGAGTTCAGGCTGGGTGAAATCGAACGTATGCCCCTCCCCGACGGGTCGGTCGACCGGGTGATCAGTAACTGCGTCATCAACCTGACCCGCGACAAGAAAAAGGCGTTCTCTGAAATATTCCGCGTTCTCACGCCTGGGGGCAGGTTTGCCATCGCCGACATGACCTCCACGGCCGGCCTTCCCGAGGAGATCCGGAACGACCCATCGCGGTGGTGCGAGTGCGTGGGAGGCGCTCTCCAGACCGATGAGTACCTCTCCGCGATCAGGGAGAGCGGGTTTCGCGACGTAACGGTCGTCTCCGACCAGGCCGATCATAGCTGCGGGCGGGAGGGTCTCGGCCTGCGGAGTCTTACGGTCACGGGGAGAAAATGATCACGATCCGTGAAGCCGGCCCCGCCGATCTGGCATCCATCGGGGACCTGCTCGCCAGGTCCGGACTTCCGGACGACGACATCGGAGACGGGCGTGTGGAGTTCCTGGTGGCCGAGAGTGACGGGGAGATCGTCGGGACGATCGGCCTGGAGTCCTATCCCCCGGTCGGACTGCTCCGTTCAGCCGCGGTAGACACCCGCATGCGTGGCAGGGGAATCGGCCGGCAACTGGTCTCCGGACTGGCCGTACGTGCGCGGAAAACGGGCTTCACCCGGCTGGTGCTGCTGACGACGACCGCGGAAAAATTTTTTTACGACGCGGGATTCAGGAAGATCGAGCGGCGGTCACTCAGCGGCGGCATACTCGGATCGACCCAGTTCACAGGGTCCCGGTGCGCCTCCGCGGCGGTCATGGCGGCCGATCTCGCGGAATTCCCGGCGGACGTCAGACCGGTCAGGAGTCCGCCGGTCAGCTGAAGATGCTGGCGGTTCGCAGCGCCCGGGCGATTGAGGCCGCGCCGGCGAGTTTCACGAGGTCCCACCAGGAAAATATCAGGAACCCGTTGGCGAATGAAAGCGACCAGTCGTGGAACCAGACGAGGTTCAACTGGAGCGTGCCAAGGCTGAAGATCACGAGGAGAGCCGCCGTCATGGAGAGAAGCAGCCGGGCGAGGCCGGGACGTCTTCCGGCGAGGTACCCGACGGTGAAGGCGGCCACCGGAAACGCGAGGAGGTACCCGCCGGTCGGGCCGATGATGCGTGCCAGGCCGAACCCCATCGACGAAAAAACCGGGAGCCCCGCGAAGCCCGCGGCCAGGTAGACGATCATACTGCAGGCCCCCAACCATGGCCCGAGCAGGGCCCCGCTGAGGAGCACGAAAAATGTCTGGAGTGTAAAGGGCACCGGTGTGTGGGGGATCTCGATCTGGGCCCCGATCGCGGTGAGTGCGGCGAAGGTCAGTACCTGCATCGTCCCGCTGATTGCGCGCGAGCGCGCTCCGTGGTAAACTCCCGTCCCCGTGCTGTGTGATTCTGGCATATGCTCTCCTTATTGCGTCGCTCCCCTCATCCACTCTACCGTCAGGGAGATGATGTGGTTGATGGTCATGTAGTGATCTTCGTCTTCCGAACGGGCGTTATAGAGGTGCCCGACCGCGTCGAGGTACTTCACCGTGGTGTTTTCCCCGTGCGCGGCGTTGAACAGGGCCTCCGCCTCCCGCACCGGGACGGTCACATCCGCCCTCCCGTGAAGGATCAGCCATGGCACCCCAATATACGGAGCCCGGACGACCGGATCAATCTCCGGCAGACGATTTTCAATGTCGTCGAGGATACCCTTCCCCAGACGCAGGCCGCCCCCGGAACCGGGCATTCCGAGCTCCAGGGTGCCGGTGTCCCGCCAGTGTCCGATCTGATGTGGCGTCCAGCGGTTGAATGTGGAAATGGCGGACCATGTCGCAAGCGCCGATATGCCGTGGTCGCGTGATGCGTACGATATCGCGATACCTCCCCCCCTTGAATGGCCGAGGAGGATAATCCTGCCGGCGTCACCCGCCTCCGCAATGAGCTTTCCCTTCCGGACGGCCTCAACGACGGATCCGAGGTCTTCCAGCTCCGCGGAAAAACTGTTCGACGCGAATGCGTCGAAATCAGTGATGCGGTCCCCGTTGCCCACCACGCCGTTCCGCGGGAAATTGAACGAGATGGTGACGAACCCCTCCTCCGCGATCCGCCCGGCGACCAGGGGGAAGAATCCCCAGTCCTTGAAGGCCATGAAACTGTGGCAGATGATCACAACCGGGAGGGCGTTTTCCCCCTGCGGGAACCGGACATCACAGGAAATCCTCTCCCCGCGGCCGTTGACGATTTCTTGCGAATTCATGAGGGGGCGCGGGGGGGTCATGGGGCTCCAAAGTACGAAACAGACACTTTCCGGTCAAGCCACCCTACGAACGTGCCCGCGGGACCGCGCGGAAACCTGCGTGTCTCCCGGTTGAGTCTCAGGGTACCATTCTCTATATTTGCGTAGTCCACCTTTCGGCCGGTACACTCTCGATGAATTCCCTCTCCACGTCAGGCAGCCTCGGCACGGTTGTCTTCATGATCCTGACGCTCGCCTCGCTCCATCCGGTATCCTCCCTCCCCCCCTCCTGGACTGATCCTTCCGCGGATACAGCCGGGGTCAGCCACGGGAACGGGGAGGAACCGCCGGTCTTCCGCACGGTGAGGATATTCGTTCCGGACAGGGAGTTCCTCGGTCGCGTGTGGTCCACCGGCATCGACTACGAGGGTGTGACGGGAAAACCGGGAGGATGGATGGAGTTTCTCGCGGGCCCCCTGGAAATCGCCGGGCTGACCGGGGCCGGCATCCCTTTCGAGGTCACTGACGAGGACCCGGGCGCCACGCTCGCCGGACGGCTCGGCGCGGGGCCGTTGAACGCCATGGGTTTCGGTGAGGGGAGTATGGGGGGGTACTTTACTCTCGCGGAAATCGAATCGCAACTCGATTCCATGAAAATCCTCCACCCCTCCATCATCACCGGGAAACAGGCCGTCGGATACAGCGTCGAGGGCCGGACCGTCTGGGGGGCGAAGATCTCGGACAATCCCGATTCCAATGAAGCGGGCGAGCCGGAGGCCCTCTACACCTCCCTCATCCACGCTCGGGAGCCGGCGGGCATGATGACAGTCCTGTACTACATGTGGTGGCTGCTCGAACAGTACGGGAGCGATCCCCGCGCCTCGTACCTCGTCGAGAACCGGCAGCTCTGGTTCATCCCGGTCGTGAACCCCGACGGGTACGCCTACAACGAATCCACAAACCCGACGGGCGGCGGCCTCTGGAGGAAGAACCGCCGGAACAACGGCGACGGGACGTTCGGGATCGACCTCAACAGAAATTTCGGGCCTGAATTCATGTGGAACGCGCCGAACGGTGGTTCGAGCACGAGCCCGGGAAGCAGCACCTATCGCGGCGCGAACCCCTTCTCGGAGCCCGAGACACAGACACTCGACGTGTTCATGAGGCTCCATCAAATCCGAACGTGCCTCAATTACCACACGCACGGGAGGCTCCTCATCTATCCCTACGGGTACCTCTCCGCCGAAAGTGAGGATTCGCTGAGATACCGTGAATTCGCCTTCGACATGGCGAGATCCAACAGGTACGCGTCCGGTACGGACCAGCAGACGGTCCATTATTCCACCAGGGGCAATTCCGACGACTACATGTACGGCGACACGACCAAATTCCGTACCTATGCCATGACGCCGGAGGTGGGATCCTCGTTCTGGCCCGTCTCCTCACAGATCCTCCCCCTCGCCACCGAAAACCTCGAGGCAAACCTGCACTACTCGATGATCGCGGGATCCATGACCGTCCTCGACGAACGGGGGTGGGATGACACGGCAAACACTCCTCTCATTCCCGGAGATGCTTTTTCGCTGCGGCTCTCATTCCGGAATAAAGGGCTCTCAGCCACCGCTCCGCTCTCGGTTTCGCTCTCGACAGATTCCGGATTCCTCTCCTTCAACGAACCGGCGCCCGGAATCACGTCGATCCCGGCGCTGGGCGATACAACCATCACCGTGACAGGTATGGTCCACCCTTCCACCGCCGACGGGCGGGTATTCCGGCTGATCGCGGGGATCTCGTCGCCGGACGGCTACCTCCGGTATGACACCACGACCCTCTACACGGGTGACCCCCTCCTCCTTTTTGCGGATGATGCCGAGAACGGAACCGGGTTCTGGGCCGCCGGTGGTTCGTGGGGCACCGTTCCGAAGCCGCACGGCGGAACCTTTTCTTTCCACGACAGCCCCGCGGGAAATTCCGCATCGTCGTCGGCCACATCCCTGCAGACGGCGTCGCCGGTCAATCTCTCGGGCGTTGATGCCGCGAGGCTCCGTTTCTGGACGCGCTGGGAGATCGAACCCACATTCGATTTTGGAACCGTGGAAATTTCGACAGACGGGGGCGTCCTCTGGCACTCTGTCCGTTCCTCCCTCTCCAACGAAGCATCCGGGTACGGCGCGCAGCAGACCGGTGTCAGAGGATTCGATGGTTACACCCCCGGCCTGACCTGGGTGCGTCAGGAGGTCGACCTCTCCCCCTACGCCGGCAACCAGCTCCTGCTCCGTTTCCGGATGGCGACGGACGGTTCGGACGGACGCGACGGGTGGTACGTCGACGATATCTCGATCCACGGTTTCCGGGACCGGATACCCGGCAGCATGCTCACCGTCTCCGCCCCGGTGTACCCGGCCCCCCCTCTTTTTTTCGGTGAATGGCCCGGCGCGACCGACGGTGTGGATTCGGCCCTCGGGGAACTCCCGCAACCTCCCCCTCCCGGTCCGGACACGTTCGACGTGCGCTGGAGACTTCCCGGGGGAGAATGGAGTTTTACCGACATCCGGGACACGCTCGACGCGGGAGACCCTCCGGTCGTCTACCGGCTGTTGGTCAACGGGCAGGCGCAGGAATATCCCCTCACACTCTCATGGGACAGGTCGCTCCTCCCCGGCGGCGGCTGGAGGCTGAGGGACTCGGCAACCTCCGGCAACCTGGTCGCCGCCGACATGTGGCTCACCGGGCAGATGCAGATCTCCGACACCGGGATCGACGTGATTGAGATCGTACACGGGATCGGGGACACCTCGGGGTTCCCGGTCGAACCCGGATGGAACCTGGTATCCCTCCCGGTCGATCCTCCCGATCGCTCCGTTTCGGGTCTCTTTCCGGACGCCTCGCCGGTCGCGTACGTTTTCACTTCCGAATACATCCAGACCGATTCCCTCGACCCGGGAACCGGATACTGGATCCGGAACTCCGGACACAGCCTCTCGACGACGGTCGGAAACCCATACGTGTCGACCAGCGTCAGCAACCCCACGAACGGATGGGTGCTTTTCGGCACAGTCTACTGCCCGGTCGCGAGGGTTGACCTCTGTCCCGGCTGCCCGGAGATCCCTGTCGTTTTCGGATATAGCAAGGGGTATTTCATCCCCGACACGCTCTACCCGGGCGCCGCCTACTGGTACCACGGAAGCGGGGATTTGAATTTCGGATGCTCCGGCACGGCTGCCTTTGCCGGCAAAAGCCCCCCCGGGGACCCCCTGGAGGGGCTGGACAGGATACGGATTTCCGACGGAACCGGCGCCTCGGCAACACTTTACATCGCCCGGGGAGACGTTCCGGGAGGAGGCGGGACGGGAGCGATGATCATGCCTCCACCGCCGCCGGCGGGGGCTTTTGACGCCAGATTTGAAAGTCAGAGGATCGTTGAGTATTTTACGGGTGGTTCGGATCAGACGGGAAAGGTGGTTCTCATCAACTACCCCGGGGGAGATCTGACGATTCTGTACACCTCCGCCGGAAGCACGCTCCACAGGTATACCATCGGATTCCCGGGTACGGATGCCGGCAGCGCCGGCGTAACCCTCGTGGAGAACGTCCCGCAGCGTCTCTCTCTCAACGGGGAGACGCGGCTGCTCATCTCGCCTGCCGTCGGAGTACCGGCGGAGTTCAGGCTGTACCAGAACTACCCGAACCCGTTCAACCCGCAAACGGTTTTGAAATTCGATCTTCCGGCGGGCGCGCTCGTGACACTCTGTGTGAGAAACATCACCGGCCAGGAAGTTGACGCCCCCTTCACCGACCGGCCGCTGGACGCCGGTTCACACACGGTGCTCTTCGATGCGTCGGAGCTTGCTACAGGGGTGTATTTTTATTCTTTGACGGCCGTGGAGACCTCGTCGGGGAGGGCGTGGAAATCCACCGGCAAATTTCTACTGATCAGGTAATTATTTTTTCCGGGGACATCTATGACAAAATTCATCACGACCCTCCTCACGCTCCTCCTCGTACCGGCGTCCACGCTCTCTCAGACATCGTGGCAGTGGGTCAATCCGCTCCCCCAGGGGAACCTGCTGAGCGGGATCTACGCGGCCGGCACCGATACGCTCTTCGCCGTCGGGGATTACGGCACCGTGATCAGGAGTTCCAACGGCGGGGCGACGTGGCTGGTGACCCCGACGGCTGGCGGGATGGTCGAAGCACTCTTCGACGTGGAATTCACGAACCCGAACGACGGATTCGCGGTCGGCGTGACCGGCCAGATGATCACCACCACCGACGGGGGACATACGTGGCAATACGGGCAGCTGCCGACAATACGGGACCTGCTCGCGGTGAATTTCCGTTCGAACACCCACGGGTGGATCACCGGGGGCGGGGGTTCAGTCTTCTCCACAACGAACGCCGGTTCCACATGGCACGCGGAGACCACGGGCACGACCGTGAACCTCTACGACATCTTCTTCATCGATTCCTCGAAAGGCTGGGCCGTGGGAGCCTCGGGAACCATCCTCCACTCGACGGACGGAGGTACATCATGGGATCCCCAGACGAGCGGCACGACCCTGCCCCTCTATTCCGTGCATTTCGTTTCTCCGACTGTCGGGTATATCGCGGGGGCGTTCGGCAAGGTCCTCAAAACACTCAACGGCGGGGCATCGTGGACACCGCTGCTCACCAACGCGATTTACAGTCTGTTCAGGGTGCAGTTCACCTCAACGTTGAACGGCTGGGCGATGGGATCGTTCGGTACAATCATCAAAACGACCAACGGCGGCCTCTCCTGGTCTGAACAATCGAGCAATACCTACAACGACATCTACGGGGTGGAATTCGTCTCCCCCTCAGTCGGGTACACCGTGGGAGATTTCGGCACGATCCTGAAGACCACAAACGGCGGCGCCACGTGGCTGCCCAAATCCAGCGGCACGAACGGTGTCCTCTACGGCGTACATTTTCCCAGCTCCACGAACGGGTACGCGGTCGGCGAGGAGGGGGTCTTCGCGAAATCATCGGACGGGGGGTACACCTGGACGGAGCAGTTCACCGGAATATTCCAGGACTACTACGGGGTCTGGTTCACCGACAATGCCAACGGCTGGCTGGTGGGTGACAGCGCGGTGATCCTCCACACGACAAACGGAGGCGCCACCTGGAACGACCAGAACAGCCATGCAGACGAGGAGGTCCTCAACTCGGTGTACTTTCAATCCCCCACGAAGGGGTGGGTCGTGGGTGATTTCGGCACCATCCTCGGGACGACCAACGGCGGCTCATCGTGGAGCAAGAAAACGATCGCCTCGTTCGCCTCGTTTTTAAAGATCAGGTTTGCGAATGACCAGGTCGGATGGGTCACAGGTTACGGGGGTGAAATCTTCAAGACCACCAACGGCGGGACCACCTGGGTCGAGCAGTTCAGCGGCACCACTCAGGCGATTTATTCGCTCGACATCATCGATGCCAACACCGTCTATGCGGTGGGCGATTTCGGCACCCTTCTCAAAACCACCGACGGGGGCCAGAACTGGATCCAGTCCCCGAGCAATTTCTTCGATAGCTTCTACGGAGTGGTGTTCAGTTCGCCGACGACGGGCTGGGCGGTCGGCGACGAGGGGCTCATCGTCATGACGACAAACGGCGGTGGCAGCTGGAACACCGTACGCAGCAGGACAATCCAGACGCTCTTCGACGTGCAGCTGGTGAGGCTCACCACCGGGGGCATCCTCTTCGCAGCCGGCGAAGGGGGAACCATCATCTGTTCGGGCGTCACCCCCCTCCCCCTCAGGGTCTGGACGGGCGCCTTCGACTCCCTGTGGACCTTTACCGGGAACTGGAATCCCCTCGGTGTTCCCGGGAAAACAGACAGTGTGTACATTCCCGCGACCGGAAGAGATCCGGTGATCCGGTCCACGGCGCAGCAAATCAATATCGGGGCCATGCGCATCGGCGCGGGCGCGAAGCTGACAATGAGGAACGGCATTGCGGAATTCGTGGTCAAGAGTAACGTCAACATCGAGGGGACATTCGAACTCGATCCCGAGGCGAAAACCAACATCGTCGTCGGCCGTGATTTCGTCGTGGGTGGCAACGGATCCTTCATCCCCGGGTCGAGCACGGTGATGCTCACCGGCACCGGGCTGGTCAGGGGACGGTTCAACAACCTCGTGGTCAGCGACAGCATCAGCATCCAGACCGTCGGCCCGGTCACGATCGAGAATTCCATCCTCCTCCTCTCGAACATGCTCCTGCGCTCGGTGGACACCCTCACGATCCTGAACCCGGATCCAGCATCGTTCCAGGGGATCGGGCTGACGGGAGCCGGCACGATCCGGCGCGCTGTGAACCCGGGCAGCCTCGGCCGGTACCGATTCGAGAGCCCCATCACCTACCTGCGGTTCGAACCGACCGGCACCCTTCCGGACACGCTTCTCATGACCACCCATCCGGGTCAACTGCCCCCGGGACAGGGCGATTCCGTGTTCGTGAGACGATGGTACGACATCTCGGCGATCGGGGGCAGCGATTACGTCGCGACACTCGCTCTCCGGTACGACCTCGCAGAAACCCCGATCCCGATCGAGGATCTGGCACTGTTCAGGGATTCATCAAACATCGTTGTCAACCTCGGGCAGTCCGACTACATCGACAGCGACATCGTGGCGATCGTACTCGACTCGGTCAAACGGTTTTCGCGGTGGTACCTCGGCTATTACGACTTCCTTCCCAAAAACCAGTTCCAGTTCCGGGACAGCCTCATCCTCACCGACAACGGCGGACTCACGGACACGATCTATTACGGGGCTTATCCCGGGGCCTCCGACGGTATCGACTCGACGCTGGAGGAGTACGAACTCGGGACCGGACCGCCAGCGGGCGTTTTCGACGTGCGGTGGGTGATCCCGGCGACGGATGGATCGAATCTCGACCTGAAGGACATCCTCACGATCTCACACACCCAGAATGTCTACACGGTCAAGATGCAACCGGGGCCGGCGGGGTTCCCATTCACGCTGCAGTGGAATAACTCCGTTTTTCCCCCGGGGAAATTCACATTGCGCGACAAGGCCACCGGCGGCTCCCAGTTCTCGGTGAACATGAGAGATCAGAACACCTATACGGTGACGAACGCCTCCATCACGCAGGTGGAAATCGTGCATGACGGCCCCGCATTCTTTCACTTCAATTCCGGGTGGAACATCGTGTCCCTCCCTCTGGCGCCCACCGGGACGGAACTCAAAACCCTGATCTTCCCCACCGCCAGCTCGAAGGCCTTTTACTTCGACAACGGGTACCACGCCGCCGACGTCCTCACCAACGGGGTGGCGTACTGGCTGAAATTTTCGAATCCCCAGGACATCGGCATCGACGGTGACACGGTCCTCACGGATACGATCGCGGTCGCGCAGGGATGGAACATGATCGGGACGATCTCCGTCCCCGTCTCGACGGCCTCCGTCGTCCAGCAGCCCCCCAACAACGTCTCGAGCAGCTTTTTCGGCTTCAGCTCGACGTATACGCCCGTCACGACGCTGGAGGAAGCACAGGGATACTGGGTGAAGACGAACTCCGCCGGTCAGCTCATCCTTTCCTCCGCCGGGGCTGCGCCGAAGACCACCGCCGTTCCCGACGATTGGAAGGCCCTCTCCGCCATGAGCTCGGTCACGCTGAGGGACCGCCGCGGCACTCAGCACGAACTGTGGTTCGGGGACCGGTATCCAGGGGATGGCACGGGCGGGCGGTATGAGCTCCCGCCGCCGCCGCCCGTGGAAGTGTTCGACGCCCGTTTCACTTCGAACCTCGCCGCCGACCTGCTCAGCGGATTGCGCACGAACCCGATCCTCATGACCAACGCACGCTATCCCGTGACGCTGACAGTCACGATGGAATCCGGGGGGAAATACACCGGGGTCGATGTCGTGGATGCCGCCACCGGGGAGGTCCTGGGAACCGGGATCAGTGATGCGAACCCCCTCGTGCTGCGCGATCCCTCCGTCACGGCGATATCCCTCGTGATGTCGTCGGCCGGGGAAATTCCGGCCTCCTTCGCACTCCACCAGAACTTCCCGAACCCCTTCAACCCCGCGACGTCGATCGGTTTCGATCTGCCGTCGGCGGCTAGGGTCAATCTCAAAATTTACAACGTCCTCGGCCAGCTTGTTTCGACGCTGATCGATTCGAAGGAGTTCGAGGCAGGCGCACACCGCCTGGAATTCAGGGCCGGCGCCATCGGCTCAGGATTGTATTTCTACCGTCTGGAGGCCCTCGACGGGAACGGTGAAACCCGGGTATTCACGAAGAAAATGGTGCTGATGAAATAACGGGCCCAAAAACCGCATATTCAGGGGTTTTCCGGGGAGGGAGTCACTGCCCCCTCCCCGGAAGAAGTCCCCCTGCCGCCTCTCCCCGATCCACCTGTTTTCTTGCAATATATTCTGAAAATACCTATATTATTTGCTCTTGACACTGCAGGAAGCCTCTTTTTTCGCATTCCGGCGAATATTCCTGATCGTTCTCATCGGATGTCGGTGTAAATGCCTGAGTTGAAATTGTTTGCGGGCCGTTCGAACAGAACGCTCGCAGAAAAGATCGCTGCGAACCTGGAACTCCC
>QJVY01000064.1 GCA_003235555.1 Ignavibacteria bacterium
CGAAATACGTCCGCTCCCCCGCCTTGATGATTTTCGAATAGAGTCCTTCCATACCTTCCTCCCTTCCGTGGAAAGACAACATAACGAACCGCGCCGGGTGGTTCAATACCGCGTGGGCCCTAATCTCCCCGGGGGGCTCACCGGGATTTGCGGGGTTTTCCCTCGATCACCAGGACGAACTCCCCCCGGACATTCTTCCCCTCGAAATGGGCGATCACCTCGCTGAGCCGCCCGCGGACGACCTCCTCGAATTTCTTGGTCAGCTCCCGCGCGACGGAGGCTTTCCTGTTCCCGAGGCTGTTCCTGAGGTCGTTGAGCGTGCGGACGACGCGGTGGGGGGATTCAAACAGGACGATGGTGCGCGGTTCCGTCGCGAGTCCGGCGAGCCTCTTCATCCGTCCCTTCTTCGCCGGCAGAAAACCTTCGAACACGAAGCTCCTGGGCGAAATACCGCTGACGATCAGCGCCGGGAGGATCGCGTTCGCGCCCGGGACCGGTACCACGGGGACGCCGGACCCGATCGCGGCCGAGATCAGCCGCGCGGCCGGGTCCGAGACCGCCGGGGTCCCCGCGTCGGAGACGACCGCGACCGACCCGCCGGACTGCAGTCTTCCGATCAGGTTGGGGATGCGGCGCTCTTCGTTGTGGCTGAAGTAACTGACCATTGGTTTCCCGATGCCGAAGTGTTTCAGGAGGAATCCGGTGGTCCGCGTGTCTTCGGCGGCGATCAGGTCGACACCCCCCAGTACGGAGAGGGCGCGCGCGGATATATCCTCGAGGTTTCCGATCGGGGTGCTGACGATGTAGAGTGTTCCGGGGGAGACCGGTCCCGGGAGCGGGCCGGTCATCGTTCACATCCGGGGGTCACGTGGAACCTCCGCCCGGTTGCCCTGTGGATTTCGTGTGATACGTGCGATGACGGGGGGTCTTCGCTTGAATTCGTTCCGGCGCATCCTCTCTCTGACTTTCGCTATCAGGTCTTTTTCAAAACCCAGCGCCCCGACTCCATCGTCATCGAGCCCTTCCTCGACGAGGTGGTAGAGCAGACTGTCGGCGACCCGGTAACTGAAACCGAGTTCGTCCTCATCGGTCTGCCCCTCCCAGAGGTCCGCGGTGGGTTTTTTCTCCAGGATGGCTCTGGGGACGCCGAGGTGCGCGGCCAGATCCCAGACCTGCGTTTTGTAGAGGTCGCCGATCGGGTTGATCCCGCAGGCGGTGTCGCCGTAGAGGGTCCCGTACCCGAGGAGGATTTCGGTTTTGTTGCTCGTCCCGACGACGATGGCGCCGTCCCTGGCGGACAGGTCGAACAGTGCGATCATCCGGGCCCTGGCCATGATGTTACCCCTGCGCACCCTGTCGACGGATCCGCCGCGCGGGAGGAAGGCGTCCACCGCACGGGAAATATCGATCGTCTCCGATTTCACGCCGATCTGTTCGAGCAGCGAGGAGGCGTCCGCGGCGCTCGAGGGACTGCTCGAGAAGGAGGGGAGCAGGACGCCGAGGACGTTGTCACCGCCCAGAGCCTCGGCGGCGAGGGTCACCGCGAGTGCGGAATCCACGCCCCCGGAGACCCCCACGACCGCACGGCGGAATCCCGCCCGGCGCGATTCGTCACGGATGAAACGTACGAGGACCCCCCGGACTGCCTCATTGTCCAATCGAAGTTCCGGGTGAATCTCCGGCCGGGAATTTGGTGCGGAAGAGGTCATGAATTCACATCGAAAAGATAGTAAAAAAGTCCGCCCAATTCCAACCGGTACCGGGGCCCCTGACGCCCCGGAGCGCACCCTGGGACCCCTCATGTCCCGCACGTACCGGTGTCTCGTTGCAATTCGGCCGGAACTTTTTTATTATAGAGAGTGGTCCACGGATACACAACCCCGATGCGCACACTCATCGTCCTGCTGTCCCTTTTGGTCGTCCAGACCCCCTCCACCGCCGGCGAAACGGCACGTCTCGGCGGAAGGCTGCAGGCCCGGTACGCGGCGATGGAGGAGGGAGAAACCGCACTCATCCTGATCACGCTGCGCGACAAGGGACCCCGGGCGGAGCACTCGCTCTCCCGGGCGGCCGGGCTCCTGTCTCCCCGCTCGCTGGCCAGGCGCGCCAGGGTCCGCCCCCTTTCGGCTCTCGTCGACGGGCAGGATCTCCCCCTCGAGGCGGGATACGTCGCGAAGATCAGGGACGTGGTCGGAAAAATCAGGCACGAACTGAAATGGTTCAACGCCGTTTCGGCCGAAGCAACGAAATCCCAGATCGACGCCCTGGCAAGGCTCCCCTTCGTCACCCGGATCGATCTCGTGGGCAGATGGAAGGTCACTCCCGAACCGTTCGAATCCCCGCCGAAAACCACTGATCCGCAGGACCGGATCTCCTCGGCCCACACGCTCGATTACGGAGCCTCGCTGACGCAGAACGATCAGATCAGGGTCACCGACGTGCACGATCTGGGCATCACGGGCAAGGGCGTCATGATCGGCGTCTTCGACAACGGGGTGCGCCTTCTCTCCCACGAATCGTTCGCGACGATGAACATCGTCGCACAGTACGATTTCGTCGACCACAAGGTGAGCGTGATCCCCTCGAACCCCTCCACCGCGTACGGCTGGCACGGCGTCATGACACTCTCCACGATCGGTGGATACAAATCCGGGCAACTGATCGGTCCGGCCTTCGCTTCGGACTACGTGCTCGCCCGCACCGAAAACGACTCGAGCGAGACGCCCGTCGAAGAGGACAACTGGGCGGCGGCGATCGAATGGGCCGACAGCGTCGGGATCGACGTCGCCAGCACCTCGCTGGGGTACCTGGGATACGACTCGGGATACGGCAGCTGGTCGTGGGAGGACATGGACGGGAACTCCACGCTCATCACCAGGGCCGCCGACCACGCCGTGAGCCTGGGGATCGTGGTGGTGAATTCGGCGGGGAACGAGGGACCGGGCAACGGGACCGACAACACGCTCATCGCGCCGGCCGACGGCGACAGCGTCATCGCGGCGGGGGCGGTGACGTCGACCGGGATACGCTCTTCCTTCAGTTCGGTCGGCCCCACGACCGACGCCCCGCCCCGCATCAAACCGGACGTCATGGCGATGGGATCGGGAGTGCGCGTGGCGAGTTACACCAACCCGCTCGCCTACTTCAATGCGAACGGGACCTCTTTTTCATGCCCTCTCTCCGCCGGGGTCGCGGCGCTCATCCTCTCGGCGAACCCGACCCTCGGGCCCCTCCAGGTCCGCGACGCCATGCGGAACACCGCCGACAACGCCGCTTCGCCGAACAACCAGTATGGATGGGGGATCCTCGATGCCGACAGCGCCATCCGCTACTGGGGGATCGTCCCGATGGCCCGGCTCTCCGGCACCCTCTACCACGACCTTGACGCCGACGGTGTCCGTGACGGCGGCGAACCGGGCCTCTCCGGCAACAATGTGGTGATCAGCGGCCCGACCATCGACACGGTCCTCTCCGGTGCCGCAGGGGAATTCCTTTTCGACAGCCTCGCGATCGGGAGCTATTCTCTCACGGCGACCGTACCTGGTTGGGCTGTCACGACCACCCCCGGATCACTCGGCGCCTACCTCCTCCACCGGGACAGCCTGGGGGGATTTACCATTGGTCTCGTCCAGACCGGGTCGGGGAGCGGCTCGGTTTTCAACGACACGAATTCCAACGGCATGAGGGATCCCGGGGAACCGGGCCTCGCCGGACGAACGGTCCTCCTGACCGGCGCCGCCACGGACTCCGCCGTCACCGACAGCTCGGGGGCCTATACGTTCACCGGCCTCCTGCCGGGGACGTACTCCATTTCACAGGTCCAGCAGGCCGGCTGGGTGCAGTCGGCACCCCCGAGTTCGGGAGGTCACCCGCTCTTCCTGTCGGAGGGCATGAACACCACCGGTCTCGATTTCGGGAATTATTTCGATCCCGCGAACACCTACGGAGTCCACGCAGGGTGGAACCTCCTTTCACTCCCGGTAGTACCGGCCTATCCCCTGGCCGATTCGATCTACCCCAACAGGCTGTCGCCCGTGACCCCGTTCGACGGGGAGTACTACACCACCGACACCATCCCGGCCGGGAGGGGATATTGGGTCAAGTTTCCATCCGCGGAGAACATCCTGGTGGAGGGTACGCCGCGTACGATCGATACCCTGACAGTGTCGGCGGGTTGGAACCTCATCGGCTCACTCTCCGGGCCGACACTCCTGAATGCGATCGTCCAGTCTCCTCCCGGCAACGTGGTCTCACACTACTATGCCTTCCGGGCCGGCTCCTACGTGAACGCCGATCCTGAATTGTTCCTCCAACCCCATGAGGGTTACTGGGTAAAATGCGCGGGTCCCGGCGAACTCATCCTCGAAAGCTCGTACCAGTGGGTGGGAAAACGGGTAACCGGCGGATGTCAGTGCGATACAGGCTGCGGAAGCAGCATCCCGCCCGACTCGTGGGCCGAACTGACCGACGGCGGCATCCCTGTCCTCGCGACGGATATCGGATATTTCCCCCTGTGTCACGCGTGCAACTGCCCGGCATACGATGAAGTGCATTATGCGCTCATCAGGAGCAGCGACGTCCCCGCCGCGGAGGTGTACGGGTTCACGCCGATGAATCCGTAGGCCAGGTTATTCCCCGCCCTGAGTCGTTACTGATTCAGTATTGTGGTTTTCACCGGATCGGTGTAAAATATCCCTTCCACTTTCTTGAAAAATATCTTACCTT
>QJVY01000040.1 GCA_003235555.1 Ignavibacteria bacterium
GCCTGGATGGCCTTGTCGATCGGGCCGATCATCCCCTTGTCCCAGGGGGTGATGGTGATCGTGTGCGCGTCCGGGGTGCTGAGGTTTGCCACCTGCTGCAGCGACATCGCCGTCCCGTAGGCGTCCACCTTGACCCCGTCGAGAAGAGCGGTCGTCGCCTTCCCGGTCCGGATTTTCACGAACTCCTGCCGGACAACCTCCACGGCCTTGTCCATTTTATCGTCTGATTGCTTGAGGATCTCTTTGACCATATGCGACCTCGCGTTGGTTGAACATGCCGGTCAGGACACGACCGTACCGACCTTTTCCCCCATGACGAGCCGCTTCAGGTTGCCGGGCTCGTTCATGTTGAAGACGATGATGGGCATTTTGTTCTCCTTGCAGAGGGTGATTGCGGTCATGTCCATGACCTTGAGGTCCTTGCGGAGAACATCGCCGTAGGAGATCTTCTGGAAGCGTTTGGCGCGGGGGTTCTTTTCGGGGTCCGAGCTGTAGACGCCGTCGACGCGTGTGCCTTTGATGAGCACATCCGCGCCGATTTCCACCGCCCGCAGGACAGCGGCCGTGTCGGTGGTGAAATAAGGGTTGCCGGTGCCGGCGCCGAAGATCACGACGCGGGCCTTTTCGAGATGACGGATGGCGCGGCGCAGGATGAATGGTTCGGCTATTTCGTCCATCGTGATGGAGCTCTGGAGGCGGGTGAAGATGCCGCGGTGTTCGATCGCGCCCTGGAGGGCCAGGCCGTTGATGATGGTCGCCAGCATTCCCATCTGGTCACCGACCACTTTCTCGACGCCATCCGAGGAATTCTCCACTCCCCGGTAGATGTTCCCGCCGCCGATGACCACGCCCACCTGCACGCCCTGCCTGTGGATGGCGGCGATCTCACCGGCGTAACGCCCGATGACGTCTGCGTCGATCCCGAACTCACGGCGACCCAGGAGGGCTTCGCCGCTGAGTTTCAGGAGGATACGTTTGTATCTGGGCTTTTTCTTCATCTGAGAAATCACCCGCGGGAAGGCGGGTTGGACTGCGACCTACCCGTTCTCCCCCAGGTGGAACCTGTTGAAGCGGCGGATGGTGACCTTCTCCCCCGTCTTCGCGCTGATTTCCACGACGAGGTCCCGGATGGTCTTCCCCGAATCCTTGATGAACGTCTGTTCCAGGAGGCAGACGTCCTGAAAGAATTTTTCCAGCTTGCCTGCTGCTACGCGTTCGACGATGTTCTCCGGCTTCTTCTCGTTGCGGCCCTGCGTGCGGTAGATCTCCAGCTCGCGGTCCAGGACATCCTGCGGGACGTCCTCCCGCTGGACGTAGAGCGGATTCATCGCGGCGATCTGCATGGCGATATCCCTGGACAGACCCCTGAAGTCATCCGTTTTGGCGACGAAATCGGTTTCGCAGTTCACTTCCACGATCGATCCGATCCTCCCGCCGGCGTGGATGTACGCTTCCACGACCCCCTGGTTGGTGGCGCGGTCGGCCCGTTTTTCGGCGGAGGCGGCGCCTTTTTTTCTCAGGATATCCACGGCCTTTTCGATGTCCCCCCCCGCTTCGGTGAGCGCCTTCTTGCAGTCCATCATGCCGGCCCCTGTGCGGTCCCGGAGGAGTTTTACCTGTTCTGAAGAAATTCCTGCTGTAGTCGTACTCATGTCCTCTTCCTGATATTCGGCTTGATTAGTTCTTTTTTTCCATTGCCCGCTCCCTGGGGCTCAGTCTCTCGGGCCGTTCTTCCGAGGCCCGTGCCGCTTCGGCCGTCTCGGCCCCCTCCGCCTTTTTCTGCATCCCTTCGATGACGGCTTCGCTGATATAATGCGTGATCGTCTGGATGGATTTGATGGCGTCGTCGTTTGCCGGAATGGGGTACCCGACCACCCTCGGGTCGCAGTTCGTGTCAACGATGGCGAAGACGGGGATGCCGAGGCGGGTGGCCTCCTTCACGGCGATGTCCTCCTTCTTCATGTCCACCACGAACAGGGCCCCCGGGAGACGGGTCATTTCCACGACGCCGGAAAGGACGCTCGCGAGCTTTTCCTTTTCACGGTCCAGCACGAGCGTCTCCTTCTTGGTGAGCTTGTCGTAGGTCCCGTCGGTCTCCATCTTCTCGATGTTGGTGAGGCGTTTGACGCTCTTGCGGATCGTGGAAAAGTTCGTCAGCATGCCGCCGAGCCACCGTTCCGATACGTAGAACTGCTGGCAGCGTTTTGCCTCCTCCTCGATGATCATCTTGGCCTGCTTCTTGGTCCCCACGAAGAGGACCCGTTTGCCCTCGGACGCCAACCCGGACATCGCGTTGCAGGCGTACTCCAGCAGTTCCTGGGTTTTCTTGAGATCGATGATGTGAATCCCGTTCCGTTCCATGAAGATGAACGGTTTCATACGGGGGTTCCAACGGCGCGTCAGATGACCGAAGTGGGCTCCGGCATTGAGCAGGTCGGTGAGTTCGACTCGTGGCATGCGGGTGTTTCTCCTATGTGTGTTTTTCCTCTACCCCCGTCATCTCCGGACCGGAATTCCCCGCGCCGCGCGTGCGGGCGGTGGAACACTGCCGGCCGGATCGGAGGGTATGTGTGATTTTGACGAACACCGGCCGTGTCGCCGTGACCGGTGCGGGTCGCTTTACCGTTTCGAGAACTGGAAGCGCTTGCGGGCCTTCCTCAGTCCGTACTTTTTCCTTTCGACCATGCGCGGGTCGCGCGTGAGGAGACCATGCTGCCTCAGGATCGGGCGAAGGTCGCCGTGGACGTCCACGAGAGCGCGCGCGATACCCAGTTTGACGGCGCCCGCCTGCCCGCTCATACCGCCTCCCCGGACGTTGATGATCGCATCGTACTTGCCGGCCGTCTCGGTCGCCACGAAGGGGAGCAGGACCTCGGTGCGCTGCGTTTCGAGTGAAAAATATTCCTCGATCGGGCAGTCATTGACCCGGATCTTGCCCGAGCCCGGCCTCATCGTGATCCTGGCGACGGATGTTTTCCTTCGGCCGGTTGCGAACACTGTATGTGGGGTTGCCGCCATAATGATTCCTCAGAATTTTATCGGGACCGGTTGCTGGGCCGCGTGGGGATGGTCGGACCCGTTGTACACTTTGAGCTTTTTCACGACCCGTGCGCCCAGCCTGTTGTGCGGGATCATTCCCTTGACCGCCTTGAAGACGACCTCGGAGGGGTTCTTCCGCATGACGTCCTGGAACGTCCGCACGGTCGCGCCGCCCGGGTGCATGGTGTGGTGGAAGTAGGTTTTCAGTTCCTCCCGCTTCCCGGTGAGCCGGACCTTGTCGGCGTTGACCACGACCACGAAATCGCCGCAGTCACTGTGGGGGGTGAACTGGGGTTTGTGTTTTCCCCTGAGGAGCCGCGCCGTGTTGCTGGCGACCCGGCCCAGGGTCTGACCGGTGGCGTCGACGAGGTACCATTTTTTGGTAACCTCGGTCTCGTTGAATGAATGCGTAAGCCGCTGAGCCAGTGCCACGGGAGAATCCTTAAAATTGAATATTGAAGGGGGTTTTCGGTAAAGCAAGTAAATCTACACAAAAATCTCCTCAGAGGCAAGGGCTGGTCGGGGGGGGTGCCCTTTACGGCCCCTGGGGCGCCGGAAGGGGCGGGTCAGCCCTGTCCGGCCCGGTCCGTCTGTTCAGCCGCGTGGTAGGAACTCCTCACCAGGGGTCCGGATTCGACATGTTTGAACCCCATCGCCTTCCCCTCGGCTTTATAGGCCGCGAATTCCTCCGGGGGAACAAAACGGTCCACGGGAAGATGGTCCTTCGAGGGCCGGAGGTACTGGCCGATCGTCAGGATGTCGCAGTCGACCGCCCGAAGATCGCGCATCACCGCCATCACCTCCCCGGGACGTTCGCCGATGCCCGCCATGAGCCCGGTTTTCGTCCTGAAGCCGCGTCGCTTCGCGCGCCCGAGGAGTTCGAGGCTGCGCCGGTAGACCGCCTGCGGCCTGACGATCGAATAGAGGCGCGGCACGGTTTCCATGTTGTGGTTCAAAATATCCGGGAAGGCATCGAGGACGATATCGAGGGCGAACTCGTCCCCCTTGAAATCGGGAATGAGGACTTCTATCGCGGTCCCGGGGCTGAGCTCACGCGTCCGGCGGATCGTCTCGGCGAAGATCTGTGCGCCCCCGTCGTAGAGTTCGTCGCGGTTCACCGATGTGATGACGGCGTGCTTCAGCCCCATGATGCGTACCGCTTCGGCGACCCTCTGGGGTTCGTCCCCGTCGAGCTCCTCCGGCCGTCCCGTTTTCACGGCGCAAAATCCGCAGCTCCGCGTGCAGACGTCCCCGAGGATCATGAAGGTGGCGGTCCCGTGGTTCCAGCACTCCCCCATGTTCGGGCAGCGCGCTTCCTCGCAGACGGTGTGGAGTTTATGGGCATCGATGAGGCCCTTCAGGCGGTTGAAGTTCCCCCCCGATGGAATCCGGACCTTCAGCCACCCGGGCCTGCGCTCCGCCTGAGGGGGGCCCGCGTCCCCGTCCCTGATCTCCTGGATGACGAAATCCATCAGACGACCTGGTTCCGATCGTACGATTCGAGGTTCCGCACCACCGCCTCCATGAAGGAGCCGCCGAGGGCGCCGTCGAGGATCCGGTGGTCGAACGCCAGCGTGAAATAGGCCATCGACCTGATGGCGATGGCGTCGTCGATCACCACGGCGCGCTTCTCGATCGAACCGGTGCCGAGGATCGCGACCTGCGGCTGGTTGATGATCGGGAGGCCGACCATCGTGCCGAAGACGCCGTAATTCGTCACGGTGAATGAGCCGCCCTCGATATCCGACGGGGTGAGGCGCTTCGTGCGGGCCCTCGTGGCCAGGTCGTTGATGGCCCGCGCGATCCCGACGAAATTCTTTTCCTCCGCGTTTTTGATGACCGGCACGATGAGGCCGTTTTCGCTGGCCACCGCCATGCCGAGGTTGATGAACTTCTTGATGACGATCTTGTCCCCCTCCACCTGCGAGTTCACGAGGGGAAACTCCTTGATCGCCCTCACGATCGCGTCGCAGATGAACGGCGTGTACGTGAGCTTGAAGCCTTCGCGCTTCTGGAACGCTCCGGCGTTGCGGCGCCGCACCATGTCCACGTTCGTCATGTCGCACTCGTGCACCGCGAAGACGTGCGGGGATGTGTGGACGCTCCGCACCATGTGTTCCGACATTTTCATCAGGATGTTGCTCATCTGCCGGATCTCGTGGCCGGGTTGCGGGAATTTCTTCGCCAGTTCCCCGCCGTCCACCGGCTTCAGCATGCTCTCGATGCGGGGAGCCGCCGGCGCCGGGGAATGTTCCGGGGGCGGAGGCGGCGCGCCCCCGAATGCCGGCCCGGGAGCGGGCATCTGACCGCCGGATTTCCTGGCGACGAGGTAGGCCTGCAGGTCTTTCTTCGAAACCCTGCCCCCTTCCCCCGTGCCGGGGACCGTTTCGAGCTCCTGCATCGGGATCCCTTCCGTCCGGGCGATGTTCAGCACCAGCGGCGAATAGAACCGTCCCTTCGCCGCATCCGCCGGGGACGGGGATGACGCTGCCGGGGATGGGGACGGGGCGGGGGTGGCCGGTTGGGGCGCAGCGGGGACCGACGCCGCCGGTTTCGACCCCTTCGCCGGAGACGGCTTGGCAGCCGGGGGCCCGCTCTCCGCCTTCGCCGACGCGTCGGTATCGATCTCGGCGATCACCTCCCGCACGGCGACCGTCGCCTGCTCGGCGAAGAGGAGCCGGGTGACCACGCCGGTGGTCGGAGAAGGGATTTCCGAATCCACCTTGTCGGTGCTGATCTCGAGAAGCGTTTCGTCCTTTTTGACCTTGTCTCCCGGTTTCTTGTGCCACTTGATGATGGTCCCCTCTGTGAGGCTCTCACCGAGCTGGGGCATGATTACGTCGATTTTCGCCATGTGTGGTTCCTTTGAGTTGAAAAATTAATAGGCCGCGAGCGATCTGAGCGCCTCGGCGGTTTTCTGCGCATTCGGCAGGAACGCATCCTCAAGCGGCGGCGCGTACGGTACCGGGGTGTCGGGCGACGCCAGCCGTCTGACCGGAGCGTCCAGGTGCCGGAACGCCTCGGCGCCGATGAAGGCGGAGAGTTCCGCCCCCACCCCCCCGGTCAGGTTCGCCTCATGCACGATGAGGACCTTCCCGGTTTTCTCCACGGACGAGAGGACCGCCTTGCGGTCGAACGGCATGAGCGTCCTGAGGTCGAGGACCTCGACCTCCACCCCCTCGCGCGAGAGCGTCTCCGCCGCCTCGAGCGACCAGTGGACGCCGGTCCCGTAGGTGATGACGGTGATGTCGCTTCCCGTCCGCTTGATGTCGGCCGCACCGATCGGGACCTCGTAGTCGCCGTCGGGGACTTCCGATTTGATATGCCGGTAGAGATACTTGTATTCGAAATAGAGTACGGGGTTCGGCTCCCTGATCGCCGCCCTGATCAGACCCTTCGCGTCGTACGGCGTGGAGGGCGCCACGAGTTTCAGCCCGGGAGTGTGAAAAAACCACGCTTCGGTGTTCGCCGAATGGAAGGGCCCCCCCCTGATCCCGCCGCCGGAGGGAAGACGAACGACCATCGGCACGGGTATAAAATTCCGGTAATGATATTTTGCCGTCACGTTCACGAGCTGGTTGAAACCGTTCGAAACGAAATCGGAGAACTGCATTTCCGCCACCGGTTTCAGTCCCGCCAGGGCGGAACCGGTGGCGGCCCCGATGATGGCGCCCTCCGCGAGGACGGTGTCGATCACCCGGTCCGCGCCGAACTCCTCCAGGAGGCCCTTCGTGGCCTTGAAGGCCCCTCCGTAGGCTCCGATGTCCTCACCGAGGAGGAACACGGTCGGGTCGAGGCGCATCTCGTCGCGCAGCCCCTCGTTGATCGCTTCGATGTACGTCAGCATCGCCATCGTCGGGTCACCGCGCCGGGGGTTCAAAAAACACTCCCCGCAGCGCATCCTCCGCGGGGGGATAGGGAAGGTCCAGCGCCGCGGCCGCGGATTTTTCGATCCCCGACCGGAGTTCCGCCACCAGTTGCTTTTTCATGGCCGCCGTCAGGACCCCCTTGCCGGTAAGGACCTTTTCAAACCGCGCGATGGGGTCTTTCCTTTTCCAGGCGGCAAGCTCTTTCGGGGGGACGTACCACGCGTTGTCGTGCGCGGCGTGACCGTGCATGCGCATGGTCACAGATTCGACGATCGACGGTCCCCGCATCGCGCGCGCGCGCGCGACCGCCTCCCGGCAGGCGTGGTACACCGCCAGGACGTCCGTCCCGTCCACCGTTTTTCCCGGGATGCCGTACCCGGCGGCCCGGCTCGAGAGTCGTTCGACGATGAACTGTCGGGAGACGGGGGTGGAATACGCGTACTGGTTGTTCTCGATGACGAGCACCAGGGGCAGCCGCATGGCGGAGGCCATCGCGAGGGACTCGTGGACCTCGCCCACATTGGATCCGCCGTCGCCGATGTAGGTCATCACGACGTTCCGCTCCTTCCTGAGCTTCACGGCGAGGCCGATGCCGCACGCCACCGGCAGCATCGCCCCGAGATGAGAAATGTTGCCGAAGATCCTCAGATCCCTGTCGGTATAGTGGCCCGTCCCGTCCCGTCCTTCGGTGAGGCTGCCTTTCCGTGCCAGATGCATCAGCATGAGGTTGTCGACGGACTGACCGCGCACAAAATGCGCCCCCATGTCGCGGTGCATCGGGAAGAGGTAGTCGCCGTCCGACAACGCGTACGCGCTTCCGACGGCAGTGGCCTCGTTCCCGTTTCCCGTGTATGCCCCCCCGACGATCTTGCCCTGCGTGTAGAGGCGGATGATCGTGTCCTCGAACTCCCTCATCAAGACCATGTAGCGGTAGAGGGCGAGGAGGTCGGATTTGGCGAGGCTCCCGTTCGGGGTCCGGGCCGCGGCCGCAGGCCCGGCCGACCCGCGTGTCCGTCCTCCCGCCGGCGGGGATTTCTTGTTCGTTGTGACGCGGGTGGCCACGTTCAGAAGGAGGAGAGTTGTTCGAGCGCGGAAAGAATGTCCGCCGTCTGGGGAAGCATCGCTGCCTCCAGTGAGGGTCCGTACGGTACGGGGGCGTCCTTGGCGGCGACCCTCCTGACGGGGGCGTCGAGGTGCATGAAGGCCTGGTCGGCGATCAGCGCCGCGATCTCCGCGCCGAAACCGCCGGTGAGTGTGTCCTCGTGTACGATGAGCGCCTTCCCGGTTTTCCGCACACTGGCCATGATCGAATCGACGTCGAGCGGGTTCAGCGTCCTCAGGTCGATGATCTCGACGCTCACCCCGTGTTCCTCAATTTTGCGGGCGGCCTCCGCCGAACGCTGTACCATCATTCCCCACGTGATGACCGAGACGTCGGTCCCGGCCCTGACGGTACGGGCGACGCCGAACGGAAGGCAGTAGTCCTCCCCCGGTTCGGGCGACGCGGCGAAACTCGCGCGGTACAACCCCTTGTGCTCGCAGAATATCACCGGGTCTTCCGACCGGCAGGCGGTCTTCAGGAGTCCCTTCGCGTCCGCGGCGTTCGAGGGCATCACCACCCGGAGTCCGGGGATGTGCGTGAAGAAACCGTCTATCGACTGGCTGTGGTAGAGGCCCCCGTGGATATATCCGCCGACGGCCACGCGCACCACCATCGGGCAGGCCCACTCGTTGTCGGACCTGAAACGGAGCATCGCCACCTCGTCGCGCAGCTGCATGAACGCCGGCCAGATGTAGTCCCCGAACTGTATTTCCACGGCCGGCTTGAAACCCCGGACCGCGAGGCCGAACGCCGTTCCCACGATGCTCGCCTCGGCGAGGGGCGAGTTGAACACCCTCTCCCAGCCGAATTTTTTCGTCAGGCCCTTCGTCGCGGTGAAGACGCCCCCCTTGTCCCCGGCGACGTCCTCCCCGTAGATGAGCATCCGGGGGTTTTTCTCCATTTCCTCGGCCAGGGCGTGGTTGATCGCATCCACGAGCACGATCCTGTTCCCGGCATGTTCGGGTTCGGTGAAACCATCGACGGGGACGACGACCTTCGGCGAGTAGACGTGCTCGAGAAGCCGCGAGGGGTCCTGCTCGGGCAGCTCCTCGGCCGAGGAGGCGGCGCGGTCGATCCTGGCGACGATATCGTCCTTGAGCTCCTTCAGCCGGGCCGGGGTCAGAATCTTATTATCGAGGAGGTGTTTCTCGAGTCGCGGTATCGGGTCCCGTCCGCGGTCTTCGGCCAGGTCGGCCTCCGGCCGGTACTTCCGCTGGTCGTCCGACGACGAGTGGGGCAGCAACCGGACGGTGTGAGCGAGGATCAGGCTCGGCCCGTCCCCTTTCCGGGCCTTGGCAACGGCCTCGCGGGCGGTGTCGAAGGACTGGAGGAAATCGCAACCGTCGATCTCGTACCTGTTCAGCCCGCGGTACCCGCTGACGAGGTCATGGACCGAACCCGCCGCGGTCTGCTCTTTTTTGGTGACCGAGATCGCGTACTTGTTGTCCTGGATCAAAAAAATCACGGGCAGTTTTTCCCTGGCGGCCCAGTTGACAGCCTCGTGGAACTCCCCTTCGCTCGTCGCCCCTTCACCCGAGGAGACGTAGACGACCTCGTCCAGCCCGTCGCGGACGGCGCCGAGCGCGGTCCCGACGGCCTGAAGGTACTGCGTGCCGGTGGGGCTGGACTGCGAAACGATCCGGTGCTTCCGGTGGCCATAATGAAAGGGCATGGCGAAACCGGCGCTGCTCGGCCCCGGTCTGCGGTGGAGCGCCTCCTCGAAGATCTCCTCGACGGTATATCCGAAACCGAGGGAAAACCCCAGGTCCCGGTAATACGGATAGGCCCAGTCATACCCCGGCTTCATCGCGAGTGCCGTCCCCGCCTGCGCGGCCTCGTGCCCCGACCCGCCGATGTGGAAGAACACCTTCCCCTGCCGGAGCAGGATCAAAATTTTGTCATCGGTCTTCCGGGCGGTGTACATCACCGTGTAGGCACGGATGAGCCGTTCGCGGTCCGCCGAAGCCGACGTACGCCCCGGCTGGGACGAACGGCCGTTCGACTTCCCTGGCGTGCGGGAAACACCCTGTTTCGTGTTGACCGATGGTATTTTTTTCGTTGATGCCATAATCAATTCCGAGTGGTGAGACGTTCCCCCCCGCGACCTGTATCGGGCGCGGCGGTCACCGGCGTGAGGCCGAACCTCCCGGCGAAATGCCTCGACACCGACGCGACGACATCGCGCATCGGAACCCGTTCCCCGAGGATTTTCTCCATGGACGTCACCCCGAGGTGTCCGATGCCGCAGGGGATGATCCTGTCGAAGTAGTTCAGGTCGGTGTTCACGTTGAGCGCGAAGCCGTGCATGGTGATCCACCGGCTGACCTTCACTCCGATGGCCGCGATTTTTTCACCCCCGACCCAGACGCCGGTAAACCCTTCCTCCCGCGCGCCCTGCACACCGAAATCCCCGATGGATGCGATCAGAACATCCTCCAGCTCCCGCAGGTACCTGTGAATGTCGGGGTAGTGGCCGCGGAGATCCAGGATGGGGTATCCGACGAGCTGACCGGGACCGTGGTAGGTGACGTCCCCTCCCCTGTCGATGCGCACCATCTCAGTGCCCGAGCGCTCCAGCTCCTCGCGGGACGCGAGCATGTGGCTCTCATCCGTATTTTTCCCCAGCGTGTAGACGTGGTCGTGGATGGTCAGCAGGAGTGTGTCACCGCACCTGCCCGCTTCCCGATCGGCGAAGACCTTCCGCTGGTATTCCCAGCACCGGCGGTACCCGGTGGCGCCGAGGAACTCCACACGGAGCGACCCCGGCTTTCCCGCAACGGGCGGCGTACCGGGGGTGACCGGGATCCCCGGACGGACGTCAGATGTGGATGGAATGGCCATAGGCGTTTTCAGCCGCCTCCATGATCGCCTCCGAAAGGGTCGGGTGGGCGTGGATCGTGTTGAAAATCCCCGGCGCGGTCGATTCCAGGGACTTCGCCACTCCGAGTTCGGCGATCATCTCGGTGGCCTCGGCACCCAGGATATGGGCCCCCAGGAGTTCCCCGTATTTCGCGTCAAAAATGAGTTTCACCAGGCCGTCGGTCTCCCCTATCGCCCGCGCCTTGCCGCTTGCCGTGAAGGGATAGCGGCCGATTTTCAATTCGTACCCCTCGGCGAGTGCCCGTTTCTCCGTCATCCCGATGCTTGCGACCTGGGGCTGGCAGTACGTGCAACCGGGGACGCTGTCGTAATCGAGGGGGGCCGGGTTTTTTCCCGCGATCGCCTCAACACAGACGATTCCCTCTCGGGAGGCCACGTGCGCCAGCCACGGCGGGCCGGCCACGTCTCCGATGGCGTAGACGCCCGGGACGGACGTCCGCGAAAATTCATCCGCGACGATCCAGCCTTTGTCCGTTTTCACGCCGGCTTTTTCCAAACCCAGGTTTTCGATGTTCCCCTGGACGCCGATGGCCATCAACGCCACCTCCGCCTTCAGGTTCTTCTTTCCCTCGGCGCTCGAGATGCCGACGGTGACATCCTTCCCGGTCTTCACTTCCTCCACGCGGGCACCGGTGATGATATCGATCCCGTTTTTCCGGAAATTGCTCGCCAGGAGTTTGGAAATTTCCTCATCCTCCACCGGGAGGATGCCGGGCATCATTTCCACGATCGTCACTTTCGTGCCGAACGCGTTGTAGAAATATGCGAATTCCACTCCGATCGCGCCGGCACCGATAATGACCATCGATTTGGGTTGTCTGGACGGGGCCATCGCCTCGGCGGCCCCGATGATTTTTTTCCCGTCGATCCCGACGCCGGGGATGCTCCTGGGCCGGGCACCGGTCGCCAGGATGATGTGTTTCGCCCGGATCGCCTCCTTCGAGGAGCCCCCCGACGATACCTCGATTCTCCCGGGCCCCGCCAGCGTGCCGGTCCCGTGGATATGCTCGATTTTATTTTTCTTGAAGAGGTATTCGACCCCCTTCGAATTCAGGAGGGCGACGTCCCGGCTCCGTTTGATAATCTTCGCGAAATCGAATGTAAGCCCCTTGCAGGAGATCCCCCATCGGTCGGCGTGCTGGAAGGCGCGGTAGATCTCCGCGTTTTTCAGCAGGGCCTTGGTCGGGATACACCCCCAATTGAGGCAGACCCCTCCGAGGCGGTCCCGTTCGACGACCGCCACGGAAAACCCCAGTTGGGCCGCCCGTATCGCCGCCACGTATCCCCCGGGTCCCCCCCCCACAACAAGAATGTCAAACTGCCGTTCCGCCATATTCCTCCGGAAATAAAAAAAGGGTCTTCGGTACCCTCGAAACCTTATGAAACAGGTAAATTACTATGAATACACTGAAAATATATGAATTCGCCACCGAAAATCCAATGGTATCCCGACACCACGGGCCCCGGCGGCGGCGGGCAGTGAACCCCGGCCCGGATCGCTTGAATATCTTCCAAAACTTTCATATCTATTTTTTCTGGATTTACACCATTTTCCAGGGATGTCTTCCTATCTGAAATATCCGATACGCGATCTCCTCTCCGGAGTGACGACCGGCGGGGTGACCCAATCCCAGCTGGCTGACCTGAACAACCTCTGCCAGCGGTTGGCGCTGACCTACCTGAGGAGGAAAATCGCGGGGGGAAAAATCAACCCGTCGGTGCTTGGCCTCAATGACCGGGACCTCGCCCTCGATTGCGTCGCTGAACTCTTCTCCCCTGCCCCGGACGGCCGGTTCGTCGAATTCGTCGACTATTTCGGGGAGAGGTCCATCGACATCGCCGGGACGACAGACCGGATGCTTCTGGTGCACCTCCGCCGCCTGGTGTTTTACATCTGCAACGACGGGATCTTCAGGATATACGGCGAGGCCGATCCATCCCTGTCCAGGATCATCAGGAATATCAAGCTCGGGTTGAAGCGCTCAAGGGCGCTGCGGACGTTGATGCGGTTCGACGAACAGTTGATCGTTCCCGTCTCAGAGGAGGAGGAATCCCGCCTGCGGGCGATGACGCACGACGAGGTACAGCTCCTTGTGGATGGGAACCTGGATGTCCGGACGGGAATTCCCGGTTTGCTCGGAAAGCTCGCCTGCGAACTCGACGGACGGGCAGAGACGGTGAAAGCCGTCCCCCTCATCAGCCTGGCGTGTTGCGTCAGGGGAGCCTACCTCAGGCTGAATCTCTGCGAACAGGCCACAGATGAGGACCCGATGCTCGCCCACGACGTCCGGACGATCATCAGGGACGCGTGCGACCGTGTCCTGGCCCTCTCGGGATCGAAATACATCGTCAAGGGCAAGGTCTGCAACGCCACCATGCAAGGGTATTTCTCCGGAATCGGGAAACTTCTCGAGGCGGAATTCCTCGGGCCTTCGGACGGCGAACGCCGGTATTTCGACTTTTTCACATCCGCCCTCCCCGGGGTGTCCCCGGAAGAGTACTCCGGCGTCCACCGGCCTGTCTTCGAATACCTGGCAAAACTGGCCCGCACAAGGGTCCTGAGGGATCTTCGTGAACTGTAATTCCGGAGGCGGGTGCCGTTGCGAGGAAAATTGTACACGGGAGTATACTGAGTCGTTCCATTACCTGGTCGATGATCATGGGGGATAAACACCCGGACGAAACCACGATCGAACTGTACGTCCTCGGTTCATCGCCGGAGAACGAGGACATGGTATGGCTCGAGGCCCATCTCGCGCAATGCCGCTCCTGCGGTGAGTTGCACGCGGCGATCAGGGAATTCTACCGCGACCTGGACCTCGAGACAGGTCCAGGTGGGGCGCCCGCATCCGGTTTACCGATACCGACCCGTCACCCGGATTCGCATCTGCGGCACGTACCGGGGAAGAGGTCGGGTGACAGGCTGCCCGCCGGGAGGATGGTGGAGACTGCTTTCCCGATCCGGATGGCCCGATGGATCGTGAAACATCCCGTCATATCCACGACCACCGGTCTCGGCGCATTCGGCCTGATGATTCTCTTCCTCCTTCCCGGGCCGGGAATCTTCACGGCCCGCAGGGATACAAATCCCGTCAACTATCGTGTCGAAGGGGTGATGGTCTCGATCGTGAACCGGGCCGATTCCGTCCTGATGACCGAACGGGTGTCCAAAAGCTACGCCGCCGAACTCGTGAACCAGGACGACACTCACTCGCGCACGGCGGTCAGGATGCTCTTCGTCGATGTCGACGGGAACGGGACGAATGAATTCCTCCAGGTACGCAACCCCGGCAGACCCGTGGATATTCCGGTCTCCGACCTCCTCCTGCGCTCCCCGGAAAAAGAGATCCCCCTCTGGAGATACGAGCCGGTACGGCGATTCAGCTTTCCGGGTAAAACCGAAGGGAACGCACCCGATTTCCTCATCCGGACGATCGATGCCGGAGACTACGACAGAGACGGGGCCATGGAAGTCTATGTCATTTCGGTCCACACTCATTTCCCCAGCACACTCGCCAGGCTCGATGCCGCGACCGGGGCTGAACTGGGGCTCTTCGTGCACATCGGCCACATTAATATCATGCGGGCCGCAGACCTCGACGGGGACGGGGTCTCCGAACTGATCATCGGCGGAAGGAACAACGCCTACCGGCACGCGTTCGTGGCGGTCCTCGATCCCCGCCACATCTCGGGGCGGGGGCCGGCGACCGAACCCTACATCCCGGACGGGATTCCCCCGGCCGCGATCAGATCGTACGTCCTCTTCCCGAGGACCATCGTCGGGGCCGGTATTGACGACGGGGAATTGAGTGAACACGTTGCCGGAATCGACGTCAACCGGGCCGAAAACTACGTGCGGGTGACCGTCGATGAATACAACAGTACGCCCGTCCACGCGTCATACACCGTGGTGTTCGATCAAGCGATGAACCCGATCAATTTCCAGACCGGAAGCGAATTCGACACTCTCGCGGATTCCCTCGACCGCCGCGGACTCCTCCCCGTACCGGTCGACGCCGACTACCAGCGAAGTTTTCTCACGCAGCTGTTGTATCTCCGCGGTGAGGAGTGGACCACGCGGCCCCTCTCCACGCGCTTCGGGCAACACCCGGATTCCACCCGAATCCGCTAGGCGCCCGGGATCGCGTCATTCTATTGCTTTTCCCTTCCGAATTGTTTATCATAGTCCGCATTCTCATGCGGACCCGATGACCACAGACGACACGTCCCTCAAAGTTGTTGTCACGAACCGCCGGGCCCGACACGAATATTTCGTTCTCGAGTCATTCGAGG
>QJVY01000130.1 GCA_003235555.1 Ignavibacteria bacterium
TACCCTGATGAGTCTCGATGATTTTTTTTACGATTGCCAGGCCCGCCCCGGAACCCTCGAACTCCTCCCTGCGGTGGAGTCGTTGAAATATCACGAAGATTTTTCCGAAAAATTCCGGCTCGATGCCGATTCCGTTGTCTTTGACCCAAAAAAGATACGAATTATTTTCATGATTTCGAAATCCGACTTCCACCTCCGGGCGGGGTTTATCGTTGAATTTCAGCGCGTTCGCGATGAGGTTTCGAAAGAGGATCTTGAGCTGCGTTTCATTTCCCGGCACCGTCGGAAACCCCGGCTGCACCGTGAGCCTGGCCCTGCGCTCCCGGAGATGGAATTCCATGTCCGTCCTGATCTCACCGAGTACGGTGGAGACGTCTACCGAACCGAAGGATTCGGCCGGGCGGCTGACCCGCGACAGCTGGAGCAGGTCGTCGATCAGGCCCTTCATCCGGGTCGTTGCACCCACGAGGGAATCGAGATACTCCCTGCCCTCCTCCCGGATGACCCCGGAATAGTCCATCTGGAGGATCCTGCTGAATCCCTCGATGCTGATCAGCGGTTCCTTCAGATCGTGGGAAACGACATACGTGAAATCGTCCAGCTCGCGGTTCCTCTGCGCGATCTCCTCGGACTTGGCGACCGTTTCCTCGAAGAGGCTCCCCTTCTCCAGCGCGATCGCCGTCAGGGAACCGATGCTCTCCAGGAGCCGGCACTGAACTTCATCGAACCCCGCGCCGTCGGCCTCCACCTCGATGACTCCGATGAGCGTTTTCTCGGACACCATTGGAACGATAACCCTGGCGCGATCCTCCGAAAGGTGCGTCCTGCCATCCGCGGCGACGCCGGTGACCGCCGGGTCATCGACGAGGTTATCCCCCTCCGCGCCCTCCGAGACCACGTGACCTCCTTCCCGGAGTTCTGCCCTGAGTTTACGCGACAGTTTTCCGCTCTGGCGGTCCAACAGGCTGATTCCGAAACTCCGGCATTCCGCGACGCGGCGCACGTGCCCGAAGACCGCCCGGCAGATCTGGAGGGTGTCGAGCAGGGAGGTGAGAGAGCGGCTCAGCTCGAAGAGTATGCTCAGTCGTTCGACCTGCGCGGTGAGCTCCCTGTAGAGCTGCGCGTTTTCGATCGCGGCCCCGATCTGATTGCTCACCAGGCTGAGGATCTGTTTTTCGCTGTCCATGAAAACGTGCTCGGCGCGATAAAAAATATCCAGGGCCCCGAGAACCTTGTCCTTCACGAGGATCGGGATGACACCCATCGCCTGCATCCCGTGGGTCTCCAGGAACCTCCGGTTCCCGGCGGAGATTTTTTCGTCGCGGTGGATGTTGCGCTCGATGTACTGTGCCTCCCGCTTGTTCACCACGTCCCCGGTGATCGACCGTTCGGTACTGAGCACCACGATGGATTCGACGTCGCGCGGCAGAAAACCCTCCTGGTGTTCCAGGACGAGGTCGCCGTTTCCCTGCCTGGGGAGGTACACCAGCACGGCGTCCGCGCCTATCGCGGACTTCAGCATCGGCAGCGCCGAACGGAGCACTACGTTCATATCGTAGGAGTTGCCGATCAGCGTTGAAATTTCATGGAGGGCGAGCAGCTGCCTCGCCCTGTCCCGCAACTCGGTTTCGGTTTGTTTCAACCCCGTGATGTCGGCATGGCTGAAGACGTAACCGGAGACCTCCCCGCCGTCCCTGAGCGTATTGACCGTGACGCGGATGATTCTTTCGCGGGGACCAGGAAAGACCGTGATCTCCGCGGTATAGTCGCCGCTCTTTACGCCGTTCTCCAGCGTTTCACTGAGGGGGGATCCGGCAAGGATGGCAAAGAGGTTCCCGCCCACCGGCGAGTCGCCCTCCGCCCCCCCGAATTCGCGCAGGAAGGCCATACCCGCACGGTTGATCTGCGTGATCGTGTAGGAGTTGTCGACCGTGTAGACGGGACTGTCGATCGAGTCGAGGAGGTTCCTGACGTACGTCGAATCCGAGGCGACCTGCCGGAAGAGCATCGTCCGTTCGATGATCCCCCCAAGCTGCTGGACGAGCGGAGCGAGCAGTGACCCGTGTTCCTCCGTGTAGGCGTGGGGTTCGCGGTTTGCCACCACGAACACCCCCGCCGCCTTGCCCCCGGGGGTGAGGGGGACGATCACAGCGGACCTGATCTTGTCGGTGAGGCCCCGGGGGAGAGGGCCCTGACCTTCGTAGAGGAGGTCCCCGATGATCCGGACGTCCCTCGGCGCGGCCGCGGGGGCCGAGACCACCGGGAGAAATTCAGAGGGTTCCAGCGCGTCGGGTCCGAAATTCTCCATGCGGGAAAATGATGGATCGAGCCCGCCCGTCGACAGGATGAAGACCGCCTGCGAAGGGACGACCCCCACCACCTCCCGGGCCACGGTCCTGAACACCTCCGAAAAATCTCCGGAGAGATTCGCAAGGGTGACGACCCTGTTGATCATTTCGATCTGGAGGTTGCGCGACTCGAGGTCGGTGGTGAGCCGCACCCTCTCGGTGATGTCCCGCGCGATATTGAGCAGCGCGACCGGTTCGCCGTACGAATTCCGGATGGGCGTGGTGTTGAGGCTCATCCTGACCTGTGCACCCCTCTTCGTGATCCACGTGAGGTCGAAATCGTGCAGCCACCGCTGGTCCCGGATCCTGGAGATCCACTCCAGGAACCGGCCCATATCGTTCTCGTCGAGCCACCCGTAGGGGAATTCCTGCCCCACCACCTCCGCGCGCGAGTACCCGGTGCACCTGAGGAACGCCTGGTTGACCTCCACGATCCTCCCCCCGAGGTCGGAGATCATCATGACGTCGTCCATGGCGTTGATCACGTTGAGGAGGATTTTTTCCGATTCGAGGAGGTCGCGGATCTCCCTCTCCCGTTCGGTGACGTCCGTATACCGGAGGAGGAACCCGGGAGCCTCCCCCCTGTTCCCCGGAACCGGGACGAGCGTGACCTCGTGGCGCCTCCCGTCCTCCGATCCGGTCAGTCCCAGCCGCACCGGCTCCCCCCCCCGCGATCGTTCGGCGAGCAGTTCCGGGGTCACCCCCTGCGGGAGTGGGACCGTGTCGGCCGCGGCGCGCCCGGAGGCCTCCGTTCGCCCGCGCCCGGTGATTCGTTCCATGGTAGGGTTCCACTCAACGCACTTTCCTTCCGCGTCGAACGCGGCGATTCCGTCGGGGATGACGTCCTGAACGGACCTCAGGACCGTACGCTCGTTCTGGACCTCCCTCAACTTCTCGAGATCGCCCGTGACGTCCGACAACAGGCCGGTGAACCCGGTCACCAGGCCGCGGCTGTCGCGCATCACCGATACTGAATCCCGGATCCAGAGGTAGGCCGCCTTCGCTTTCGGCCTCATCCTGTATACCCGGATGAACGTGGAAGCGAGAGATTCCGAGGCGGTGACCCGTTCGAGGTAGATTTTCTTGTCCTCGTCGTGGATGAGCGAGAGGTAGAGGGACGGGTTGCGGCCGAAATCCTTCCTGGTGTACCCCAGGAGCCCGGAGACCGTCTGATCGATCGACCGGAGGAGTCCGTCCGGACCGGACGTGTACACGATCCCCGAGAGGGAGTCCACGACGCGGTGGAGTGTTCCCTCCGATTCCTTCACGTCGGTGAGCCTGCGGGAGTTCGCGATCGCGTTGCCGAGCTGCCGCCCGAGCATGGTCAGCGTTTCGGCGGGGTGATCCGACCCGCCGGTGGTTGTCAGTCCGAGGATGAAACCGAGCGCGGTTTCACCGTGTACAAGCGGAACGAGTGACATCCGTTTGATGCCGCTGTTCCGGAAGAGCGTCCCCATGGGGAGGTAGCTCGGGTAGGCATCGACATCGATGAGGTGGCTTTCGAGCGTCTTCAGGACGAAACCGCCCAGCCCTTCATCGGCCGGTAATTCGGAAATCTTCGAGAGGAGCCTGCGCGGGACCTTTCGGTGAAGGGCCTGCGTAAATACCTGTTTCGTCGCGTCGAGGGTATAGACCAGGCCGCCGGTCCAGCCCAGGATTTCCAGGGATTTATCAAGCGCCACGTGGAGGAGTTTTCCCTCGTCGAGCGTTGCAGTCGACGCCTCGAGGATGTTCCGCACCCGGTCCGCTCCGTCCCGCATGAGCCCGAGACGCGCTTCCTCCGTTTTCAGGGCGGAGAGGTCCTCGATTTCCACCATGGTATCGGCACCGGGCACGCCGTGGACCTTTCGGAACGACAGTTTCACGCTGAACGGGGCGGAGTCGCGCCGGAGCATGGTGGTTTCCACCGCCCAGGTTTCCTCCTGTTGACCCCTCGCGCCTCCGCGCCGGCCGGCCACCCGCTCACGTTCCCCCTCGGCGATTCGATCGGTGATCGGTGTCCCGGCCACCGCCGCCCCGTTTTCGAACCCGAGGAGGCGGGCGAGGGAGATATTGGCGTACGTGAAGACATTGTTTTCGAGGAGGCCCACCGCCCTGTTCAAGCCCTCGGTGATCCCCCGGAATATCCTGTCACTGGACTCCAGCCTTGAAATTTTTTCAACGTACGGTGAGATATTTTCGACGAACAGTCTGAATTTCCCCCCATCGCCGGTTTCCCACGGGGAAAGGGTGACCCGGACCCGAAGCGGGCCGGCGTGGGGTCGGATGAGATCCCCCTCCAGGACGACCGGATCCGGAGAGAGTGATCCCTCTGCCAACTCCGACATTGTCT
>QJVY01000047.1 GCA_003235555.1 Ignavibacteria bacterium
TCCTGCAGGGTCCCTGCGTTCTCCCAGACCCTGACACCCAAGGTGCTGTCGTCGGTGATCAGCTCGGTGTCGCCGTCCGAATCGTAATCCGTCAGTGTGAAGCAGAAGAGGAACCGGGCCCCGCCGAACCCGCCGTCGGGTTCCAGAACCCACGAGGGCGCCTGGGGGGTCCCCGCATTCCGGAAGAACAATCGTTGCTGATAGAAATCGTTGTCGAAGATGAAGAGGTCCCTGTCGCCGTCGCCGTCCATGTCGTGGAACTGCTGCATCGGCGCGTTCATCCCCCCCGAGAGGGGTTCAGTGTACTCCGTGGTATCGTGGTAGAAGCGGATTGCGCGCAGGTCTCGGACGTACGACTGGCCAGCTGAGAAGGACGCGGCAAGCCCCAGGGCCGCCATGACGAGAAGGGTGTTACGCATGCTCGGATGGTGCGTGAACTCCCCGTCCTCCTGTGCCGGCCCCGCGGTCCGCTCCCGGGCTGCCGGGAAACACGAACTTCTCCATTTCCATGGAGGCGACGGCCGCCCCGACCATGGAGGGAATGTCCAGTTTTTCCTCCGCCCCGGTCACCGGTCCCGCGTCTGCCCATGTTTCCGGTTTTCTCGGGGCGAGAAAGGAACAACAGTCGTCATAGGGTTCGGAGGAGATGTCGTGGGTGCCGATCGTTCTGGCGGTGGCGATGATCTCCTCCTTGTCCGTCCCCGACAACGGTCTCAGCACGGGGAGCGTCGCCGCCGAGTCGATGATCCGGATATTCCTCAGAGTCTGGGAAGCGACCTGACCGACCGCCTCGCCCGTGACGAGCCCCTCGGCGTTCACCATGTGCGCGATCTTTTCGGCGATCCTCATCATCATCCTCCGGTAGAGGATGATCCGCAGCGAGGGATCGGTGGCGAGGACGATTTCATTCTGGAGGGGGGCGAACGGGACGATGAACAATTTCGTCCGGTACTGGTACGTCGTCAGGACGCGCGCGATGTCCCGGACCTGGTCGACCGACCGCCGCGCGGTGTAGGGCATGCTGTGGAAGTGCACCATCGCGACGTTGCAGCCCCGTTTCATCATCCTCCAGCACGCGACGGGTGAATCGAACCCGGCCGAGAGGAGACCGACGAGCCTGCCGCTGACGCCGGACGGAAGCCCTCCTGCCGCGCGCAGGCGGCGGGAATACACGTACGCGACCCCGTCAACGATCTCGATGGAAACGGTGACGTCGGGTTTCGAGAGGTTCGCACGGACACCGAACTTCCCGCAGAGAACGGCACCCACCGCGGCGCTCACATCCATGGATTTCATCGGGAAGCGCCTGTCCACCCGGCGGGTCTCCACCCTGATCGTCCGGAATTCCTGCCCGGAGAGGGAGTCTACCGCCGCGGCGGAGATGGATTCCAGCTCCTGGGGGACCCTGACGCCGGGGCAGACGTTGGCGAGGCCGAAGACCTTCCTCAACCGGTCGATGAGGGGCTCCTCCACCCCGCCCGACAGCGGGCTCAGGACAAATTTCCCGTATCCCCCCGAAAGGCTGCACCGGGTTCCGTCCGCGGCCGCGACCTCACGGAGGTTGCGCAACAGGACCTGCTCAAAATGTTTCCTGTTGCCCCCCTTGAGGACGATCTCGTGATGGTGAAGGATGATGACCGGTTCCATCCCAAAAGATAGGGTTTCAGGGAAGGAAAACCAAAACGGGGAGTCAGCGCCCTCCCCCCGCGCCGACGCCCCGGCTGAGGAGGGTCACCGGATGGCAGACGGTGATTCCCGAACCGGCTGCGCGGAGGCCCCGCTCGATCTGGAGGTGGCATCCGGGGTTCGCGGTGGCCACAATCTCCGCCCCCGTCGAGAGGATGTTCCCGATTTTGCGCCTGAGCAATTCATCGGAGTCTGCGGGCCTCAGGATGTTGTAGATCCCCGCGCTGCCACAGCAGCGTGTGGATTCGGGAAGCTCGACGAATCGTGCCCCCGGAACCGATCGGAGCAGGGTTCGCGGCTGCGCTGAGACCCCCTGGCCGTGCAGGAGGTGGCACGCATCGTGGTACGTGACCCGTGCATCCCCGCGGGGGTCCGCTGGCCGGGGATTCCGGCGCGCGATGAACTCGGTCACATCGGTCACCTTTTCGGCGAACCGGCCGGCATATCCGACCATGGAGGGATCGTCCCTGAAGAGCTCACCGTAGTGCTTCATGAAGGAGCCGCACCCCGCCGAATTGACGATAACAGCGTCGAGGTCGTCCGGAAAGAGTTTCATGAGGGCGGCTGCGAGGCGCCTGGCCCGGACCGGATCGCCGTTGTGGCCGTGGAGCGATCCGCAGCAGAACTGTCCGGCCGGAATGACCACGCCCTCCCCGCACCGTTCGAGCAACCGGACCGTGTCCTCGTGGACGCCGGGAAACGCCGCATTCATGATGCAACCGGTGAGGAGGCCCACTTTTCCGGCGCTCCCACCGGCTGCCGGAGGTACCGCCCCGTCGGGTGAGAAATCGCGGTCGGCGACATCCGGTACCGACATGACGAGTCTCCCGAATGCCGCCGGGAAGAGGCCGAGGAGACCCGAACGTTCCACCGCCTCCCGCAGGCCACTCCTGCGGTAGAACCTGGCGATGCGGGTGAAGAACCCGAACCGTTTTTTCGAACCGAACACCAGTCGCAGCACGATGTATTTTTTGATCCGGATACCGACGGGTTCGAGTTTTCGTTCCGTGATGATCGTTCGCGCGTGCTCCACCAGTTCCCCGTACCGGACGCCCGCCGGGCACGCGGTTTCACAGGCACGGCAGTCGAGACAGAAATTCATTTCACCGGCAAAATCGCCACCCGGGTCGAGCGTTCCGTCCATGACCGACCTGAGGAGTCTGATCCTTCCCCTCGGTGAGGAACGCTCGTCGTTGGTGATATCGTAGGTCGGGCATTCCGGGAGGCACATCCCGCAGTGGAGACAGGTCCCCATGACCTCACGGATGTGGGAGAGCATTCCGGGGGGACCGGTCATTCCCTTCTCCCGAGGATGGGGAGCAGCAGCGCGCCGGCCGCGAAACCTCCGATGTGCGCCCACCAGGCCACACCGCCCGCGTCCCCCCCGATCTGGAGCGAGAGGACTCCGCTGAAGATCTGCATCAGGAACCAGATCCCCAGGAAGAGGAATGCCGGGAGCTCGACGAACTGCAGGAAGAAGAAGACCGGGATGAGTGTGAGGATCTTGGCCCGGGGATGGAGGATGACGTAGGCTCCCAGGACGCCTGCGATGGCCCCGCTCGCACCCACCATCGGTACGACCGATTCCGGCGCCGCCGCCACCTGCGTTGCTGCTGCCGCACATCCGCACGCAAGGTAGAAGAAAAGGTATTTCCCGCGCCCGAACCTGTCCTCGATGTTGTCTCCGAAGACGTGGAGGAAGACCATGTTCCCGATGAGGTGCATCCATCCGCCGTGGAGGAACATGGACGTAAAAAACGACAGCGCGACGTGCGGGTCGAGGGTCATCGATCCGAGGGCGTCGCTGACGCGCGCCGGGACGACCCCGAGCGACGCGAGGAGGGCGTTCGCACGATCACCGAGGGCGAATTCGACGAGGAAGACGGCGACATTCACGCCGATCAGTGCGTAGTTGACCAGCGGAACCGTGTGCGAGGGATTTGCGTCCCGGATGGGGATCATCCGAGCATCGGTGCAAGCCACCCGATCATGTCGTTGAGGCTCTCCTCGTTGATCTGGTGGCCCATGTCGTATTCACGGTGGGTGACGACCGCGCCGTGGGACTCCAGCACCTCCTTCGCCCGGCGTCCATAGGCATAGGGGATCACCGGGTCGTAGAGACCGTGCCCGATGAAGACGGGCAGGCCCTTCACTCCGTTCCAGTTGAACTTCATCCCCGTGTCCTCCGGGAGATACCCGCTGTTCGACAATACCCCCCTGAGAAAGCCCGGTTCGGTGAGGGCGATGGAGAGGGCCATGATCGATCCCATGCTGAAACCACAGCAGAAGGTTTTCGCCGGGTCGAGGTCGTAGGTCCCGACCGCATCCACGAGGAACGACCGTAATTTTTTGTGGCTGGACTCGAACATGGCGCGGTCGGGCTTCCCGATTTCCTCGAGGTCGTACCAGGTGTATCCGCCCCCCATCGGGAAGGGATGGGGCGCCCGCGGCGCCACGATAAAGAGCCGGTCGTCGAAATATTCCGACAGCCCGAGCAGGTCGTCTTCGTCCGCCCCCCTTCCGTGCAGGAAAAAGAGTCCCGGGGGTTTCCCCGCGACGCTCCTCCTGGGACGAAGGAACTTGTGCACGAGTGTCGGGGAGTCCGGCGGGCTCATATCCAGGCAACCTCGGCGAATTCCCGGATCGCCTCCCGGGATCGGGGCAACCGGCCTTCGCACCGCGGTTCGCAGTCGATGATTTTCCCCGGGTTCAGCACCATGTTCGGATCCATCATCTCCTTGAGCCGTCGCATCATCACGATCGCGGGGGTGCCCGTCATTTTTTCGAGGAGGGGTTTCTTGAAAAGTCCCACGCCGTGTTCGCCGGTGATGGTGCCTCCCATCGCGATCGCGTCCTCCTCCACCTGGAACACGGTGTGTTTCGCCCTCGCGTACTGATCCGGGTCCGACTCGTCGGT
>QJVY01000158.1 GCA_003235555.1 Ignavibacteria bacterium
GGTCGGGTGTCAAGGGGCGCGTCGTCCGACGGTGCCGCCACGGTCATCGGCAACTATCCCAACCCCTTCAATCCATCGACGGTGATCGCGTTCATGCTGGCTGAGGATGGGGTGGCCGACCTGTCGGTCTTCAACATGGTCGGCGAACGGGTGTTCAGCTTTGGTGAGGAGTTCATGACCGCAGGGGTGCACGAGGTGACCTTCGACGCGGCCGCCCTGCCGGCAGGAGTCTACGTAGCGCGGATCAGCGCGGGACGACGGTTCGCTTCGATCAAAATGCTGCTGCTGAAGTAACTTTTCCCGGAGAGGGGGGAGGCGGGTTCAGCGGGGGAGACGGATCCTGAAGGTGGTACCGCGGCCCACGCGGCTGTCGCGCAGCGTCAGTCTGCCGTTGTGATACGTCTCCACGATCCGTTTCGAGAGGCTCAACCCCAGTCCCCAGCCCCGCCGTTTCGTGCTGAATCCGGGCCTGAAAATGTCCTTCCTGTTCTTCGCGTCGACCCCCTTCCCCGTGTCCGTCGCATCGATCGTCACGCTTTCCGCGTCGCCGGCGAGCTGGAAGGAAATCACCCCCTCGTTGTCCTCGATGGCCTCGAGGGCGTTCTTCACCAGGTTCTCGATGACCCATTCGAACAGTTCCCGGTTGATTCGCGCGGTCACCTCTCCCTGCGAACCGGCCTTCAGCTCGATCCTCCTGTCGCGGGCGAAACGGGAGGGGAGACGGTTCTGGAAATATTCGAGCACCGAGCGGACGACCTCTTCGAGGTTTTCCTCGGCGAGGATCGGTTTCGACCCGATTTTCGAGAACCGGTCGGTGATTTTCTGGAGCCGGTCGAGGTCCTTCTCCATTTCGTTGAGCACCGACAGCTGTTCGGGGTGGTCCCGCGCGCCCTTCCTCATCATCTCGATCCAGCCCATGATGCTCGAGAGCGGCGTGCCGAGCTGATGGGCCGTCTCCTTCGCCATCCCGACCCAGATGTTGCTCTGTTCGTGCCGTTTGATGTAGCTGAACCCCACGTACCCGATCAGGATGAACAGGCCCGCCACGCCGACTTCGATCAGCGGGAGCCAGCGCAGGCGCGTAATGATGGGAGACTCACCGTAATGGACGTAGTTCACCACGATCGTGTCCTCCACCGTCACCCGGACCGGGGTGTTCAGGCGGTCGAGTTCGGCGATGATCGCCGTGTAATAGGCCTCCTGGGCCCCGGGCGCGGTGTCAGGTGCGGGATCGATGTTCCTCGCACTCTGGGCGTACGGCGGGACGGGACGGTGTCCGGGGTCGGTGAGGATCATGGGGAAATCGATCGACCTGATCACCTCGTCGAAGATGAAACTGTAATCCGCCTGTGTAGACAGGGAGTCGGTGGGCTGGTTGGCGAGGTACTCGAGGGATTTCGCGTAGAGCGCCGCGACGTCCCTCTCCTTGAGGAGCAGTTCGTCGACGAGTACCTGGGAGTACCAGAGGGTCCCCAGCACGATGGCCACCGCGAGGACCAGGAGAACGAGCTTGATGTTCGTGGTGCGGGGGGACGCCACGGGGATCAGTGCGTGAAAAGTGTCTGGTCGCGGCGCGCCCCCACCGAAACCATATGGACCTCCGTTCCGGTGAAGGTTCCGATCGCCTCAACGTACCTGCGCGCGTTGGGTGGAAGCTGGTCGTATGACCTTACAGCCGCCGTGGAGGTTTCCCAGCCGGGGAAGGTCTCGTAGACCGGGACGAGGGATTCGAGGGTGGAGGCGTCGCTCCGGAAGGTTTTCAGCAGCTTCCCGCCGTGCTCGTACCCGATACAGATCCGGATTTCCGGGAGTTCGTCGAGGACATCGAGTTTGGTGATGGCGATGCGGGTGATGCCGTTCACCATGACGCTGTGGCGGAGGGCGATCGCGTCGAACCAGCCGCACCTCCGCGGTCTGCCCGTGGTGGCCCCGTACTCCCCGCCGGTCTCCCGCAGCCTCTCCCCCATCCCGTCGGTGAGTTCCGTCGGGAAGGGCCCGTTTCCGACGCGGGTGGAGTAGGCCTTCACCACGCCGAGCACCGAATCGACGGCGGTGGGGGGGATGCCCAGACCGGTGCAGGCGCCCCCGCTGGTCGGGTTCGAACTCGTGACGAACGGGTAGGTCCCGTGGTCCACGTCGAGGAGGGCCCCCTGCGCCCCCTCGGCGAGCACGGATTTATTCTCCCGCAGGGCCTTGTGCAGGAAGAGCGAAGTGTCGGTGATGTAGGGGTCGATCTCCTTGTCAAACTCGACGTATTCGGCGGCGATCCGGTCGGCGTCCAGCTCTGTCTCGCCGTAGATCTTCCGCAGAATGGTGTTCTTCTCGGCGATATTCTGGCGGAGCTTCCTCAGGAACAGGTCGCGGTCCAGCAGGTCGACGATCCGGATCCCCACCCTCATGAATTTGTCGATGTAGGCCGGCCCGATGCCCCTGCCGGTGGTCCCGATCTTTTCGCCGATTTTCTCGCCGGTCTGTTCCCGAATCGTGTCCAGGAGCTTGTGGTAGGGCATGATCAGGTGCGCGTTGTGGCTGATGAAGAGCCTCCCGGAGACCCTGATGTTGAGTTTTTCGAGTTGACGGATCTCCGCCATGAGGGCGACGGGGTCGACGACGACACCGTTGCCGATGAGGCAGGTCACGCGTTCATGGAAGATGCCCGAGGGGATGAGGTGGAGGACGTGTTCGTCCCCGCCGATCACGACGGTATGGCCGGCATTGGCGCCGCCCTGGTACCGCGCGACGATGTCCACCTTCTCGCTGAGGTGGTCAACAATTTTTCCCTTACCCTCGTCGCCCCACTGGGCGCCGACTACGACGATGACTGGCATATGGCTGGAAAATTTCGCGACCGGGCGCGGGCCGTTCCCCGGCCGGGGGTCGCGTGGTGGCGTGATGCGGTGAATTTACGACGAAAAACTGGCGGCCGCCTTCTTCACGCTGGGGTGCATCTCGAAGACTGTCGACAGTTTCGTGACGACGAACAGGCTCTGGATTTTTTCCGAGGCGCCGGCAATTTTCAGGATGCCGCCGGAGTTCTTGAGCGTCGTCAGCGCCTTGATGAGCATGCTGAGGCCGCTGCTGTTCATCGTGTGGACGCTGCCAAGGTCGAGGATCACTTTCTTCTTCCTTTTCTCGGCGAGCTTGTGGAGCATGTCGTCGAGTTCGGTGGCGTCGGGACCGCCGAGAACGCTGCCCTCGAGCCCGACGATGGTGATTCCGTTAACTTCCCTGCTTGACAGGTTCATGGCGGGGCCTGTGTGATTGCTGGGTTTCCGTGGTTTTCGGGAGCTTGCGTATGGTGTAATCGAGGACGACCGCGCTGGCGACGTAGATCGACGAGTAGGTCCCGGTGAGGATGCCGATGGTCAGCGTGAACCCGAAACCCCTGTTGACCTCGCCGCCGAGCAGGAAGAGAATGACGGTGACGATGAAGATCGTGCCCGAGGTGATGATCGTCCTGCTCAGCGTCTCATTCAGGCTCTTGTTGATGATCTCCCTGAGGTTCATGGTGCGGTACCGTTTCTGGTTCTCCCGGAGCCGGTCGAAAATGACGACGGTGTCGTTGACGGAGAGACCGACGAGCGTCAGGAGGGCCGCGATCATATTCTGGTCGACCTCGAAATTCGTAAGCGGGGTCAGCCCGTCGAGCAAAGAAATCACGCCGAGGGTCACCATCACGTCGTGAAAGAGGGCCACGAGGGCGCCAACGCCGTAGATGAACTTGAACCTGAAGGCGATGTACAGGCCGATCGCAACCAGCGAGGCCAGGACCGCGTAGAGTGCGTCCTTCCTCAGTTCCGCCCCGATCTTCGGCCCGATTTTCTGTTCCTCGAGAACCTTCGGCTGTAGGTTGCCGAAGGACGTCCGGAGGCCGTCCTTGATCCGGTCGCCGATGGTCGTTCCCTCGCCCTGTTCCTGCGTCCTGATCAGGACCCTGGTCTCCTCGCCGAACGTCTTGATCTCGTTCCCCGAGAAACCGATCCGGTTCATCATGTCGCGGATCTGCCCGACGTCGGGCCGCTCGGAGAACTGCACCACGAGTTCGGTGCCGCCGGTGAAATCGATGCCGTAATGGATCCCCTTCGTGAAGAGGGATCCCAGGCCGATGAGTATGACGGCGGCCGACACCATGTACATGGTGCGGCGTTTCGCCATGAAATCGATATTTGTCTGATGGAGTATTCGCATGAAAAAATCCTTATCCGAAGCTGATGGCTTTTCCGCGGGCGATCAGGCTGTCCGAGATGACGCGCGTGATGAAGATGGCGCTGAACATACTGGCCGCGATTCCGATCATCAGCGTCAGCGCAAATCCCTTCACGGGCCCTGACCCGAAATTCCACAGGATGACGCCGGTGATGAATGTGGTCAGGTTCGCGTCGATGATGGCGGTCAACGCCCTGCTGTACCCCGTGTCGATCGCGGCGGCGAGGGTTTTTCCCGTCGTCGACTCCTCCCTGATGCGCTCGAAGATGAGCACGTTGGCGTCGACGGCCACCGCCATCGTGAGGATCATACCCGCGATGCCGGGGAGGGTGAGGGTCCCCTTGAACCCCGCGAGGACCGCCAGGGTGAAGAGCAAATTCAGGAACAGGGCGATGTCGGCGAGGGTGCCGCCCGTTTTGTAGTACACGATCATGAACGCGATGGTGAGGAGGAAGGCCAGCGCGGACGCGTTGATGCCCTGGCGGATGGAATCCTGTCCCAGGGAGGGCCCGACCGAGGTCTGCTGGATGATCTCCACGGGCGCCGGCAGTGCGCCGGCCTTCAGGACGATCTCCAGGAGTTTCGCCTCCTCGACGCTCTCCATGCCGGTGATCTGGGAATTGCCCCCCGTGATCTTGTTCTGGACCACCGGCGCTGAAAACACCGAGTTGTCCATGAGGATGGCAATCCGCTTTTTGACGTTCGCGCCGGTGATCCGCGCCCAGTCCCGCGCGCCCTCGTTGTTCATTTCCATGCTCACGAGGGGGGAGCCGTTCTGCGGATCGATGTTCACGCGCGCGTTCACGATGACCCCTCCGGTGAGTTCAGCCTGGCGTTTGAGGGCGTAGAGCGCGTAGTAATTCTTTCCATCGTTGACGAACTCCGGCTTCGCCGACCACGCAAAACTCATGTCGCCGGGGATGTACTGCCGCACTTCCTCGTTGTCGAGCATCCGGAGGACCCTGGCCCTGTCGTTCTCGACCGTGTAGAGTTCCCCGTTCCAGGCCTGCCCCTCCTGCTGGTTGGGTCGCGCATAGTAAAAGAGCGGATGATCCTTCTTCGCCTGTTCCTCCGCCTTCAGGTTGTCTTCGGGGAGGGGAAGGAGGGCCGTATCGGCGTCGGCGAGAAGGGTGCTGTCGGGTGCTGTGGTTTCGTCGCCGGTCACGGAGTCCGGTGCCGCCGCCGCCGTCTCAGTGGTGTCCTCGACCGGCTTGCCCGCCAGGACCCGGTCGATGGCCTCGTACACTTTCAGCGCGACATCCGTCTCGATGAGGAGCTTGAACTCGAGGAGGGCCGTACCCTGGAGGAGCCTGTTGACCTCCGCCTCGTTGGAAACGCCTGGCAGTTCGACGACAATCCTCCGGCCGCCCTGTTTCTGGATCGAGGGTTCGGAGACGCCGTACTGGTCCACCCTGTTCCGCACGATCTCCATGCCGCGATCGACGGCCTTCGTGGCCTCGTCGGCGAGTGTGGCGAGGATATCCTCGTCGCTGTCCCTGATATTCCCGTAATAGCGGCTCAGACGCAGCTGCCGCGCTTCGAATTTCGCCCTGAAGATGTCCATGACCGGCGCGTCCGAGAGTTTCGCCTCGGCGGTGACCTCGGCCATGACGGATTTGAAATTATCGTCCTTGTTCTTCGCGAGGTCTTCGAGGAGGCGCAGGACGTTCACTTCCAGGACGACCCTCATGCCACCCTGGAGGTCCAACCCCAGCTTGATCCGGTCGTTCCTCGCCGTCCTGACCGCTTCTTCATGCTCGTCGACGTACTTCAGGCTGTCCTCGGTGGAGAGTGATTTCATCTCCTGGCCGATCTGGTAATCCTGGTACGTCGGGTAGAGGAAGTAGAAGGCGAGAAGTACCGCGGCGATGATAAATATTACCTTACCACGATTGCTTTTCACGTGATTCGATTCTTCTTAAAATCCGGAAAATTGGATGATTTAGGCTGGTAATTGGAATACCGAGTTAAAAATATAACTCGATTTTCAGTGAAAGTCAATCAGATCGCCGGAAGGCCCGGCAGACGCCCCCTCCCCGAAATCGCTTGATTCTGGCGGTTTCGGGTTCTATATTATGTCCCCATGAAGAAGTGCTCGCCCTGAATACCAGATACGCGGTCCCCATCCGTATTCTCTTCATACTCGTCCTGCTCGGGGCGTGCGTACGGCCCGTCAGGCCCTCCCCGGAGTCTCCGGGGACACCGGAACGGGAGGTCCGGGCTGCCTGGGTTACCACGGTAGGCGCCCTGGACTGGCCCCTGTCCTATGATGCGGTCCGGCAGCGTACGTCACTCGGCCGGATCATCGAAAATCTGGCGAACGCAGGTTTCAACACACTGTTTTTCCAGGTCCGGGGGCGCGGAGACGCCGTCTACACCCCCGGAATGGAACCGTGGTCCCATGTCCTGACCGGGATCCCCGGCGGGGACCCGGGATGGGACCCTCTCGCATTTGCCGTGGAGGAGGCCCACTCCCGCGGGATGGAAATTCACGCCTGGTTCAATACCTACCTCGTCCGGGGAATGAAATCACCCCCGGAGCCCACGACGCCGCCGCACGTGATTACGGCCCACCGCGACTGGGTACGGCTGCGGGACAATGAGTGGTGGCTCGACCCCGGTGAACCGGAAGTGCAGGAGTACCTGACAAGGGTGGCGCTCGATATCGTCTCGCGGTACGACATCGACGGTTTGCAGATGGACTACATCAGGTACCCCGGAAGGTCCTTCGACGATGACGCTACGTATACAACATCGGGCCGGGGAGTCCCGCGCGACCGGTGGCGGCGCGAAAACATCACGAGGTTCCTCACGCACCTGAAAAAAGAGCTCGACGACCGCGCACCCCTCATCAAATTCGGCGTGACGCCCATCGGTATCTACCGCAACCCCGACGGGGTCCGGGGACTGGAGTCGTTTTCAGACGTCTTCCAGGACACCTACGAATGGGTGCGGAGGGGGATCGTGGATTACGTGGCGCCCCAGATTTACTGGCCGGTGGGTGGGGGAGGCCGCGATCCGGATTTCACGGAAATGGTGGCTGAGTGGAGACGGGAGTCCCCCGGCAGGCACATGTACGCGGGGATCGCCTCGTACAAGCCGGAAGTGCTTGCGCAGGGGACACGTCCGGTCGAGGTCGCACGTGACGCCGGCGCCGACGGGGTGGCCTTCTTTCGCTACGGGAACATCGAGGGGGAGCTGCCGCTCGGCACGGTGTTCTCACACCCCTCGCTCCCCCCGGCGATGCCCTGGAAGGACGGACGGGTCCCGCCGGCTCCCGGGTCCGTCGCCGTGATGAATTCACCCGGCGGTTTCCCACGCGTCACCTGGAGTGTCCCCGCCGCGGCGAGGAAAAACAGGTTCATCGCGGTCTACAGGGTCGAACCGCCCGGCGGTGCGGGGGGGCGCGGCGAGAGACTCGAGGCGGTGCTCCCGATCGGCGCGGAGGAATACATCGATTCGACGGCGGTGGAGGGGGACCGGGGGACTTCGTACGCCGTGTCGGTTGTCTCCAGGACGGGAATGGAAAGCCTCCGGACCGGGACAACACCGGTCATGGCGGCGTCTCCAGCCGTCGAAGAGAAACCGCCCCCGCCCGCGCTCATCGCCGGCGGGGAGGGACTCCGTGTCGGCATGCCGTCGAAGGCGCGCGGAAGTCCGATATATTTTCTTCCCTTCAGCATCGACGCCGCCGGCAGTGTGACCGTCTCCGTCCTGGACCCGGATTCAGGCAAATCCCTGAGGGTCTTCGAGGGCGAGCGCTCCCCCGGGGGATACGTCGTGTCCCTCGACCTGTCCGCCTTCGGGGCGGGGCGATACCGGTGCAGCGTACTGGCGGGGGGTGAACGGGTTGAGAGGGAGATCCTCGTCCGGGAGTGAACGCGCGCGGCACAGGTCTGCGGCACGGCGGGTTCGGGGATCGGCAGCGGCCCTCAGCGGATCCCGAGTGCGTCGACCAGCCAGGTGCTCAGTTCCGGGACGTATGTGATCAGCAGGAGCGCGGCGAGGAGCAGGAGGAAAAACGGCACCACCGACCGGAGGACTTCCGGAATCGACTTGTCGAAACGGTAGCTGGAGATGAAGAGGTTCAGCCCGACCGGAGGTGTGAGGTAGCCGATCTCGAGGTTCGTCAGGAAGATGATCCCGAGGTGCACCGGGTGGATTCCGTACGCGGTTGCGATCGGGATGATCAGCGGCACGACCACGATGATCGCGGAAAAAATGTCCATCATCATCCCGACGGTGATGAGGAAGAGGTTCAAGAGGATGAGGAACGCGGCTTTCGAGGTGATGAAGGAACGGACGAATTCGAACAGTTTCATCGGGACCTGTTCGTCGATCAGGTAGTTGGTCAGGCCCATCGCGCATCCGAGGATGACGAGGATAGCGCCCACCAGCAGCAGGCTCTCCCTCATGATCCGCGGGATGTCCTTCCGCAGCGATAAGTCCCCGTAGACGAACACCTCCACGACGAGCACGTAGACCACGGTGATCGAGGCCGCTTCGGTCGCGGTGAAGAACCCGCCGTAGATCCCCCCCAGGATGATCACCGGGAGGGGAATTTCCCAGGCCGAAAGCCGCAGGGCCCGAAACGCCGCGCCGAACGAAAAGGGAATCGTCCCGCTCCCGGCGTTTTTCCTGACGCTGTACACCGACAACAGGACGACGAGGATGATGCCGGGAATGATCCCGGCGATGAAGAGTTTGTCGATGGAAACGTCCGGGGTGCCGCCGGCGATGGTCCGCGTGTTCGACGCCACCATTCCGTAGAGGATGAGCGGGAGGCTCGGGGGGAAGAGGAGCCCGAGGCTCCCTGAGGTGGTGAGGAGGCCGAGGGAGAAACGCTCCGTGTATTTCTGCTCCGTGAGGATCGGATAGAGGAGTCCGCCGAGGGCGATGATCGTCACGCCCGACGCGCCCGTGAAGGCCGTGAACACCGCACAGGACACCAGGGAGACCACGGCGACCCCGCCGGGGATCCACCCGAGGAAGGCCTGCGAGAGCTCGATGAGCCTCCGGGGAGTCCGGCTCTCGGCGAGCATGTACCCCGCGAACGTGAAGAGCGGAATCGCCAGGAGCGTCGGGGCGTTGGCGATCCGGAAGAGTTCCACGATCATCGCCGAGGAGTCGATGCCCGCGAGATAAAAGGCCGCGAGCCCGGCGGCCCCGATCACCGCAAACAACGGTGAACCCAGGAACGCCAGGGCGAGCAGTACGATGCCGAGCAGGAGGGCCGCTGTCATGCCGGCTTCCCGGGTTTCTCCGGCGGTTCAACCTCCCCCTTCGCCAGCGAGAGAATCGTCCCGGCACTCCCGAAAAAGAAGCGGAGCGACATCAGGCCGAACCCCAACGGGAGGATGAGCTGGGCCCACCACGACGGCACGTCGAACCCGGAGACCGTGAAGATCGTATCCTCGAACTCCATCTCGTTCGCGACGAACGTCCACGAGGCGGCCGCCAGCAGGACGCACACGAGGGTGGTGAAGAGGCCGGTCAGCGCGGAGACGGCGGCGGCCGTCCGGGCCGGGAGGAAACGCCCGATGACGTCGATGCGGATGTGCTTGTCGTGGTGCGTCGCCAGCGACGCGCCGATGAACCCGAGCCAGAGGACGGAGAGCCGGAGGAAGGGGTCCGCCCAGACCATCCCGAGGGAGAAGAAGTTCCGGAGGACGACCTGTGAGAAGGCCAGGAGAATCATCAGGGAGAAGAGGGTGACGAGGAACCCCTGTTCGGCCGCGAGGACCGCCCGGTTGAGTTTCCGGAGGAGTTTCACCGCGCGCTGTCGGCGGCGCTCCGCCGGCGGGATTCCAGCGCCTGTTCGATGCGGTCGAGGAGGTCGGCGTCGTAGAGTTTGCCGACCAGCAGCCTGCGGGCTTTCCGTCCGGCGGTCTCGTAGGTCTGCGCCGCCTCCCTGGCGTCGAGGGTCGTGAACGTAACGCCGTTTTTCCGGAGCGTCCCGAGGGAGGTGTGGTTGTCCCGGCGGCTGAGTTCGGTCAGGCGCCGCATGTACTTCCGTCCGTTTTTCCTGAGGATGGTCCTGAGGTCCGCGGGAAGCTCTTCGAACTTCTTCTTCGACATCACGACGGCGCCGGTCGCGTTGGCGAGCGGGATGTCGAGCATGTATTTCACGCGGGTGAACCACTGGAGCGCAATGGCGGCCAGGGGGGAGGTGTACACGCCGTCGATGAGGTGCGTCTGCAGGGAGGTCAGCACGTCCGTGATGGTGAGAGGTATGGGGGTGACCCCCAGCGCGCTGAACGCGGCCTCCGCCACGGGGTCGCCCTCCCACATCCACATCTTGGTTGCGGACAGGTCCGACGTCTTCCGGATCGGATCGTTCGTGAAGATATACACGTCGCCGACCTCCGCCCACCCGAGGTTGATGAACCCCGATTCCTCGAGGGATTTTTCGATCTCCGGCCCGAAGGCGTCGTAGAGGTAGTCGATTTCCGACGTGTCGCGAAAGAGGAAAGGCGTGTCGAGGATCCGGGCCGAGGGCGCGATGCTCGTCAGGCCGTTCCCGGTGATCCCGGCGCTCTGGAGCTGCCCCAGTTTGATCTTCCGGAGGACGTCTTTTTCATCGCCCTGCACTCCGCTCGGGTAGATCCTGAAACCCAGCCTCCCGCCGCTCTCCTTCCGGATCGCCGCGTCGTATTCCTTCATGACGTTCATCCACGTGCTCCCTTCCGGGGCCAGCGTCGCGAACTTGATGAGGTGCTCCTGTGCGGCGAGGTCGGCCGGGAACGACATGAGCGCGCCCGCCAGGACCGCCAGGGTCAGCATCGGTAGGGAAATCGTGGGGATCTTCGGCCGTCTGATCATGGTCACCCGGAGTGTCGTCTCAGAAAAGTTCGTTCATCTTTGCCCGGAGAAATACCGCTTTCCGTTTCGCCACGGCGTTGGAGAGGCGGGCGGCCGGGAGGATGTCGAGCGATGCGGTGTCCACCGCCGTCAGGAGCGAGCCGAAGAGCATGCTGTCCTGGACCTGGACGGCGTAGGTCCGGGCGTAGTAAACGTAGGTCAGGAGAAATTTCCCCCCGGAGATCGAGAGGGCGTTGTCGAAGTGTGCCTTCGAGGCCGCGGGGTCCCCCCCGAGCATCGGGGGCCTGCTGCCGGCGATCGTCCCGAGGAAAAAGTCCGCCCCCCCGTAGAAATACCCCGGGTCACGGTCCTTCACGAAATTCATCATCGCCTCCACTTTCGGGAGCGAGGCGAGCGCGTCGGGGTCGGTCAAACCGAGAGAGACGTACCCCCCCCAGGAGACCGCTGTCCAGAAGACGGCCGGCACGTCGCGGAGCCCGGCCTCACGCAGTGCCGCCTCCACGTCGGCGGACGTCCCGTCGAGGGATTTCCCGAGCTTCCCGCGCGGATCGAAAAGCTGTTTTCCGTACTCCATCCCCCTGCGGTAGAATTCGCGCGCCCGGACGGGGTCTTCGTCCTCGATGAACGCCATCGCGTAACTCGCGTACCCCCTGCAGGTCATCAGGAGGAGGTCCCGGTTACCAGGGTCGGTCCTCAGGACCGATTCCAGGAGCTTGAGGTTTCCGGCGATGCTCGTGGCCGCGAGTTCGAGGTCGGATTCCTCGTTCAGTACGTCGAAGCCGTTCCCCATGATGCCGGTAAGCGAATCGACGGCGATCTGCTGGAAACAGCCCGCGGAGAGGAACAGGGTTCCGATGGCGGCGATGAGGATCAGGCGCATGACAGTGGGAATATAGAAAAATCCCCGGAAGTCCGAAACCGGGGTCCTTCGGGGACCCGCCTCAGATGTCCGCACCGAGGGAGAAATAGTACTGTGGAGTGGAGAAATAGCTGAGATTGTAGGCCCAGCCGACGTCCATTTTGAGGAGGAACCCGAGGACGACCATTCTCACGCCGTACCCCATTCCGGGGAGGAGGTCGCGGGTCACGATCCCCCCGTCTGCCGAGCGCGTGAAGAGCTTGACGTCTCGGCCCCGCGTCCACGTGGCGCCGGCGTCGAAAAACAGCGTCCCGGTCAGGGTCTGGAAGAAGACGGGGAGTGGCCCGGCGGTGAAATAGCCGAAGAGGGGGAAGCGCAGTTCCATGTTGAAGAGCACGTACTTGGTGCCGTTGCGGGCGTTGTAGTTGTATCCGCGCAGCGGGATGCCCGTGGTGAGGAAGAGGTAGTCGTCGGCGGTCGTGATGGGAAAGCTGTTGTTCTCGAAGCGGTTGTTGATCCAGTTGTCCACGCCCCCGAGGATGAACCGCTGGGGGTTCCTGCCGAAACTGCCGCCGCCTGCGAGCCTGAGGGTGAGCGAGTAATAGGGCCCGAGCCGCAGGTACCTCCGGTAGTCACCGGTGATGCTGTAGAACGCCGGCGCGCTGGAGGAGATGCCGGGGCTGGCCATCGCGCTGAGGTTGAACCGCCGGCCGGTCGAGGGGGCGATCAACCCCCAGAGGGAGGTGTCATCGACGTAGCCGAGCGAGGGCAGGATGACCGTGCTCTGGTCCGACAGGGCTTCGGGGTCGTCGAGATTGTCCCTCCGGACGTTGAGCCACGAGAGGCCCATGTCCAGCCGCTGGAATTTCGTGATCGGGTAGAGCGCGAAGAGGTTGACCCCGTAGTTGCGGAAACGGTTGAGTGTTTCCACCCTGGTGACGGGGTCGCGCAGGTAGACCGCCCGGGCGCTGTGGAATGCCTGGATCCCGTAGTCGATCCGTTTGGGGAGGTAGAGGTACGCCAGCGCGTAGTCGCTGTTCTTCAGGTCGAAGAGGAGGTTCGTCAGGAGATAAATCTGGTGGTCCCCCAGCATGTCGCTGAAGGCCATGATCGTCGATCCCTGAACCCCGTAGAAGGTGTTCCACCCCGCGTTACCGTAGATGATGTCCGGTGAAAAATTCAGGCGGTATTTGTTCACGAGGTAGTTGCCCTCCTCGTCGACGTTGTCGGTCACGGCCGGGAAGCGCGCGCTGTCGGCCTCCACGGCCTGGCCCTCCTCGTAGTCCCGCCGGAAGACGTAATTCCCGAGGTTCAACCCCGTCTCCGCTTCCCGCTTCCCGGCGGTCTCGGTGGAGGTCTTCAGCACGACCCCCTCGCCGACCGAGAGGGTGTCCGGTGGCAGCTCATCGGGGCGGAGCCTCCGTCCGCCGGTCCGCTGCCGGAAGAGTTCCGTCATCTCGAGGCTGTCGAGGCCGAGGTCCGTCCGGAGGGGCATGCGGAGGAGGAAAATGTCGAACCCGGCGTTGTTCAGGGAACTGAAGGCCATCTTTTCCCCGTTGCGCGAGAGCGAGAGCTGGTAGACGCCGCTGATCGAGTTGGTCAGGGGCCGTTCGTCGCCGGTGCCGAGGTCCCGCAGGTAGATGTTGTTGATCCCGTTCTTGTCCGAGATGAACAGCAGATGACTGCCGTCCGGCGTCGCGGCCGGCGACGTTTCCGAGCTCGACGGCAGGTCGGTGAGCCGGGTGATCCGCGAGCTGGACACGTTGACGTTGTACAGGTCTGTCTGGCTGTAATCGAAATCCTTCATCGTGAAATCCGCCGGCAGCGAGGCAGCGTCGAGATGCCCGCGGCGGTCGGAGGCGAAGTAGATCGACGCGCCGTCGGCGGCCCACGCCGGGTCCGAATCGCTGAAGATGTCGTCGGTGAGGTTGAGGAGCTCGCCCGTCCCGATGTCGTACACGTAGACGTCCGATCTCCCGGCGTGGATGCCGATGAAGGCCAGGCGGTCCGCGGCCGGCGAGGGGGACCAGTCCACCGAAAAAATGCCGTCCAGCCCGAACTCGAGTTTCTCCTGGTCCCCCGATTCCACGTCGACGAGGATGATCGCATCGGAATCGCCGCTTTTCACCGCCAGGGCGAGGCGTTTCGAGTCGGGAGACCATGACATCCCCGGCGTCAGCAGGTGGAGTTCCTCGAAATCGGCGGTCTGCTGGCCGCTGATCAGTTTCCTCGTGACGGTCCCGTCGACGGTGTTCATCAGATAGACGTCGAAGTACTCGCTCCTGTCGGAGATGAAGGCGAGCTTGTTGCCGTCGGGGGAGATCGACGGACTGGTGTTGTAGAAGGAATTCTCCTTCTTATGGTCGGTGAGCCGTTCCGAGTAGTCGGCGGGGTTGGTCCGGGTCGCGATGTCGGGCCAGTAGATCACCTTCTGCTCCTTCGTCCATTTTTCGGACAGCTCCTCGACGTCCATCCCGATAGCTCCCCGGAACCCCTGGTCAAGGTTGTGCGCCCCTCGGATGCGGTTCAGGATTTCCCCGATTTCGTCGCGTCCGTACTTGTTGGCGATGTAGTTCCACACCGACTGGCCGCCGCGGTAGGCGAAGTACCCCCCCAGCTGCCGTATCGGGGGGAGGTATTCGTTGATCGTCGCGTCGCGCATGAACATGTCCGAATTGGAGTCCCACCCGAGCGCCTCGTACTCGGCGAGCCCCTCGTTGAACCAGAGGGGGAGCTGCAGCGTGATGTTGTTGGCGATGATCGACTGGATGGATCCGCCGTAGAACATGTCGTTGATGACGGCGTGCACCAGCTCGTGGTGGATGACGTGCCGGAATTTCTTGTAGTCCCCCTCGAAGGGGACGACCACCCGGTTCTTGAAGAGTTCCGTGACCCCGCCGATCCCCTCCTCGAGGAACTGGGAGATAACGTTCGTCTGCTGGAACG
>QJVY01000194.1 GCA_003235555.1 Ignavibacteria bacterium
ATCTGCGTCCTTCCAGAGTGTGAGAAATTTCGCGTAGGTGGCCAGGGCGTCGTTCCTGTTCCCCATCGCTTCCTGGATCTTCCCCTGGAGCACGAGCGCAGGCGGATAGTTCCCGCTGCCGGTCACCGAACGGTAGGAGAGGCCGGCATTGATGGCGCTCAACGCATCGTTGTACCGTCCCGCGCGGTAAAAACAGTCCGCCACCCAGTATCTGACGAAGAGTCTGAAATCGTCTTGAAATCCTCCACGGAGGAGGGTGTCGGCCCGTTGTGACGCTTCCTGGCAGGAACCGCGTCCGCATAAAGCGAACATACCGATGAAAGTCTTGAGAAAAGGAGTCCTCGCGATTTCAGGGTCGATGTCCTTGCCCGGGTCGATCAGGATTCCGAGAATCGTCCTCACGATCCAGGCGTCGGCGGATTTCGGGAGGGCCAGCCTGTCAAATTCCTGCAAGTTCTTCCCCGCGCGATCTTTTGATCCGGCGACCTGAAAGTTGATCCAGCCCATCCCGACGAGGTTGTTCGCAGCTATGACGGTATCACCGCGGGCCAACGACCTCGAAACACTCTTTCTCATGAGGTCAATCGAGCTCGCGTACCGCCCCGTCAGGATGAAAAGGTTCTGGAGTCCCTGTACTCCCTCCGCCATCGAGGCGGAGTCCCCGGCGGCGATGAGCGCCTCGAGTTCGGCGCGCGCCGCCCCCTTATCGCCCGACAGGATCTGGAATTCGGCGATGTCCCTGGTGATGAAGGCCATCCCCGGGTGGGCGGACCGCAGCGCGGTGAAATCCCGGATCCCCTCCCCGTATTCCCCGAGCGCCTTGTACGCCGCTGTGAGAAGGTCGAACGACTCCTTCGAAAACGCCGCGTCCACATAACGGCGCGCGGCGTCCCTCATCAATGCGTTCTGGCCCGTTTCCCGGTAGGTCCACGTGAGGTGCTGGAGTGCGCGCTCGTGCGTCGGGTCGAGCGTGAGGGTCCTCGTCAGGTAGCCGATCGCCGTCGCGTAGTCCCGGTCGTGGTACGACCAGTCGCCGATGTTGTAGAGCATCTCCTTGTCGTTGGGATACCGCTGCTCCATTTCCTTCAGGATCGCGATCGCCTCTCCGTAGCCCTGCCCGCGGTCCGCGGCAATTCCCCGCAAGAGATAACGCTCCTTGTCGGGTATCCGGTCCATCAGCGACAGCGCCTTCGGCAGGGCGTCGTTTTCCCGGACTCTGGTCCAGCTGAGGGTGTACGCGAGGCGGTACCACGCGAGGCCGAAGAGAGAATCGAGCTGCACGGCCTTCCGGAATTCCGCCTCGGCCTTCTCCATGTCGAGCTTGTTCAGGAACTCCTCTCCCTTGAAGTAATGCTGGTACGCCTCCATGTTGGTGGTGGTCACCACCGCGAGGTCGGTGGTCGAACTGTTGATCTCGTCGGTTTTCTCCTTGAGGCCCGCCCGGGTCTTTTCCGACAGGTTGTCGAGCATCCTCGGGATGCTTTCCTGTCCTTCGCCCTCTTCCTTCGCCGTGAAGAGGTAGTCGTTTTTCGTGGGGTCGACCACCTTGAGGTCGATGATATAGAGCTTCCCCAGTTTCCTGATCGAGGCGGTCACGAGCGCGCCGATCCCCGCCTTCGAGCAGATTTCCTTCCCCACAGATTCGTCGATTTTCTCGACGTCGGCCTTCCCCATTTGCTTGAGGATGTCGAACATGTGGCTCCGGGTGACGACCGAAAGTTTTTTCGACTGTTCCATGGCCGTGGTGAGCATGCCGGAGAGGCCGTCCAGCTCCGCCTCGTTGGTCTGGTTCTGGAAATCTGCCACCGCGACCGAAAGTTTCTGTCCGCCGTCGTCCGACCCGCCGAAGCGCAGATACCCGGCGACCGCAATCGCGATCGCCGCGACGACCGCGGCGATCATCATCCAGCTTTTTCCCCCTGTGGGGATTTGGATCGTCACGCTCGACGAGCGGCGTGCCGGCTGCGGGGTCGCGAGCGGTACCGGGCCCGACGCGGCGGGGGGCACCGGCGTCGCCGGCGGTACGGGTGTTCCCGGCATCACGGGCGCGATCGGTTGCTGGATGAAACCGGAGAATCCCGAACCGTCTGTCACCTTCGACACGCCCGTATCCGACGGCACCGAACCCGGTGGCGGCGTTTGGGCCCTCGGTATCGAGGCCTGGGAGACCCGTGTCGAGTCCTTTTTCATCCGCCGGATGTCGATGACCATGTCGTGGACGGTCTGGTACCTGTCCTCGGGGTCTTTCTCGAGAGAACGGTTGATGATATGCAGCAGTTCTGACGGCGCGTCGGGGATGTATTTTTCGAGCGGAACCGGGGGCTCGTTGGTGATCGAATACATCAGCGCAGCTTCATGGGCGCCTTCGAAGGGGACGCGGCCCGTCAGCATTTCGTAGAACAACACACCGAAAGAGAAAATGTCCGAACGGGCGTCGGCCTCGACGCCGCGGAGCTGCTCGGGGGCCATATAGGCGAGCGTCCCGACGGTGCTCGAAGAACGCGTCAATTTCAACGCGCCCTTGAGTTTCGCGAGGCCGAAATCCATCACCTTGGCCTGCCCGCGCGAATTCACCATCACGTTGTCCGACTTGATGTCGCGGTGGATGATTCCTTTTCCATGCGCCTCCTCGAGCCCTTCCCCGATCTGCGTGGCGAGGTTCAGCGCCTCCGCGAGCGACACCGGGCCCGCGGCGATTTTCTTCCGGAGCGTCACGCCGTCGACGTGCTCCATCTCGATGAACATCAGTTTTTCGCCCGCCCTGCCGGATGCCGGCGGCGCGTCCACTTCGTCAATTCTATAGATATGACAGATGTGCGGATGGTTCAGCGCCGCCGCGGCGCGTGCTTCCTGCGTGAAACGAGTCTTGTCCTGATCAGTGGCCGATATCTGTGGCGGAAGGAACTTCAACGCCACGACGCGGTCCAGCTTGGTGTCCTGGGCGCGGTAGACGATGCCCATGCCGCCTTCACCGAGCTTTTCGAGTATCTTGTAATGGGAGATGATCTGGCCGATCATGTCATCCTCCGGTTTCAGTCAGGATCGTTGTCATTGGAAGTCTGGTCCGGACGCGTGATTTCAATTCTTCACCATCCCCTTGAGGGCGGCCATCCGTTTCTTCCCGTCGACCAGCTCCGGGATGTCCGCGTCCGCCTTCTCCCATATCTTGATGAAGGCTGAGTACCCTTCGATGGCCTTTTTCCTGTCGCCGAGCTTCTCGTGGATCGTCGCGGCGAGATACTCCCCCTTCGCGTCGACCAGGGCACGCATCCAGGGGAATCCGAATATGTTACCGGTGAAAGACTTCAGACGGCCCAGGACCGCGAGAGCGCTGTCGGGCTGGTCGGTCGCCGCGAGGCTCTTCGCCAGCATGTAGAGGTCTTCATGATAGAGAAAGGGTTGTGCCTGTAATCCCCGGATCGCGGACCCGTAATTCCCCGATCGAAACTCACGGATGGCGTCGTTCCTGGTGACGCCCCACGGATCCTGCACGACCAGTTCGGTCCTGGCGATCTCCCCCGCCCGGGAAAAGTCGCCGATCGCCCTGTAATAGTTCAGGAGACCGATGTAATAATCCGCGTCGCCGTGCTTCTTCATCGTGAGGGCGCGGTCTCCGAAACCGCGGGCCGCGACCGTGTCCCCCCTCAGGGCGACGGTCATGAACGCCCTGTTGGCCAGAGCGACTGCAAGTAGCGTGCTGTCGCGTCCCTTCGATTCGAACTCGACCACCCTGTCCAGCTGCCGCAGGGCATCGCGATACCGGCCGGACCATTCGGATGTCCGGGCGAGACCCCAGAGTCCGGTGCGGACCTGTTCGTCGTGGCCTTCGCCGGATGAAGCCATTTTTTGAAACAGGGACGCGGCACGATCGAACTCGTGCCGACAGAGATAGATATCACCCTCGCACTCCATGAGCCGGGCGTCGTTCCCCAGTTTGTCCCCGGCACTCCTGATGATCCCAAGTGCAGTGTCCAACATCCCCCGCTGCATGAACGATTCAGCCAGGTGGATATAGGCGCTTGTCGATGGGAGATTCGCGACGTATCGCCTCCCCACTTCCTCCATCTCCCCGAACTTCTTGGCGAACATCAGCGTCCATTCGAGGTGCTGGTAGGCGCGTCCGTGGAGGGGATCGAGGGACAGGACCTTCCTGAGGGACGACTCCGCCGTGGGCAGGTCGAGTGCGTGGAAGGAATAATCGCCCACGAGGTAGTTCGCTTCCTTGTCGTCCGGATACAACGATAGAAGCTCCTTGTAAATCGAGAGACCCAGTACCGCGTTGTTGTCGACCAGGGCGTTCTCCCCGCGGATCAGGTAACTCTCCTTTTTCGGGACCCCGTCGATGTATTTCATCGCCATCCTGATGGCTTCGTCCGCACCCGGGGTGCCGTTCCATTGAAGGGAGTACGCGAGGCGGTAATAGGCGACGGCAAAGGTGGAGTCGATTCGGACGGCGGAACGGAACTCCTCTACGGCCTTGTCCCAATTCAACTTGTTGATCTCCTCCTCGCCGCGGAAATAGGCCTGGTAGGCGTCCATGCTGGGGGTCGTCATCTCC
>QJVY01000061.1 GCA_003235555.1 Ignavibacteria bacterium
ATCGAGGACCTTTCGAAAGTCAAACCCCTGTTGCCGAAGAATTTCAACGCGATCTTCTGCATCCCCTCCTACGGCCTCCAGACCGAGGAGGACGTCCCGGAGATGACCCTCAGGGAACTCTCCCCCGAGACGGTGGACGATTTCCGGGATTTCTGGCTGCTCTACCTCGGGATGAAGGGTGCGCAGCGCCTGGTAAACGACGACGGGGTCCGGGCGCAGGTGGTGAAGTCCGAGAAGGAGGCGTTGAAAAAATCCTTCGAGACGCTCGAGCGTGTGCTGGTGACGCTCGGCCTGCGCGAAGATACCCGGAAATTTTCGCGGTTGAAGTCGGTGTTCGCCGGAAAGCCCCTGCCCGGGGAGCGTTCCCGGCGGGCCGAGCCGGTGGACGGCGCGTACCGGTTCAAGGACCTCACGGGGGTGAGCATCATCGGACTCCTCGAGAACGTGGACATCGTCCTGCGCGAGACCAACAGCCTCGCCTGGATGATGCTGGACAAACTGGACCTCCTCTTCGTCGACGACTTCAGGAAACTGAAGGCCTCGATCACCGGTCTCGTCCAGCTGCTGGTGCAGTACGGCAACCATTTCAAGAACATCCACCTGAAGATCTTCCTCAGGAACGACATTTTCCGGCAGTTGCATATCGTGAACAAATCGCACCTGGTCACCTACTCGAGCGAGATGAAATGGCGCGGTACGTTGCTGCTGAAACTGCTCGTCGCGCGGGCGGTCGACGACCCGCACGTGAGGCAGTACTGCCAGGACGTCGTTGGTGAAAAAGTCGACGTCACCACCATCATCCTGGGCACCGACGAATTCGTCCTGAAGGTGTTCTACGCCATCTTCGAGCCGACGATGGGGGGCGGACGGTCCGACAAGGCCGGCCCGGCCGCGGCCAACGCCGCACCCACCGACCAGTGGATCCTGCGCCGGTTGATGGACGGCACCGGCAGTAGTTTCCCCCGCGAGCTCATCCACCTGGGCAACCGCGCCGTGGAAAAGCAGCGTGAGATGAACCGCGTCGCCAACGAACACCTGTCGACGCACCTCGTGGGCCCGAAGGCGTTGAGGGAGGCATTCGACATGATCTCGTCGTACCGGTGCGACACGTACCTCTACTCCGAATTCCCCCACCTGGCCAGGCATTTCGACGTCTTCCGGGGAAGCGAAACCGCGACGTTCCACCGCGAGGAACTCTACATGCTCTTCTCAGCACTCACGCCCAACGGTGACGAGGCGATCAGGGCGCTCTACGACACCGGTTTGCTTCAGCCACTCGGCCACAGCGTGGACGCCAGCATGAAGTTCAAGGTGCCGCTGCTGTACAGGCCGGGACTCGGCGTGCGCGACCGTCGCAGGAAGCCGAACCTCAAGGACAAACCGCCCGTGAAACAGCACGCCCGGGAAGGCGGAAACCACCATCATCACGACAGGGAGGAGGACCGTCCGCACCAGCCTCCGCGCCGGGACCCGGGTGAAGAGGATTCCAGCGCCGCCCTGGACGATCTGCAGAGGATCCTGAGCCAGGCCGGGGGGAGCGATACCCCGTAGGCGGGCCCGCCGATTGACATTCAGGCGGTATTTCGATACAATACCCACTGGTTACCACTGGTGGCTCAGATACAGTGTCCCGGTCGAACGCGGAATTTGATGTCATCTCCACCCTCGGCGGACTGAAGGAACTCGGTCCACTCTGGGATCCCCTTGCCGGCAAATTCCCCACGCCCCTCCTCTCCCACGACTGGTTTTACGCCGCCGCCTCCGCGCTGCACGCCGACGACGAACTCCATGTCATCGTAAAGACTTCCGAGCGGGGCCTCCGTGCCGCGGCCCCGATGGTGAAACGACGGCGGAACGGCTTTACCTCACTGGAGATCATCGGGTGCGACATGCTCAGGGAACCCTCCGGACTCCTCTACCGGGAGCCGAGCGACCTCCGGGGGATCCTGGGGCGCCTGACGGCCCCGGGTCTGCCCCTCTATTTCGGACCCCTCGCAGATCCCATTCTCGTGGCGGAGCTTTCCTCCGTACGCGGCGTCGACGACCGCCCCGGCCGCCGGATCAGGGCGGCAAACTCCCCGTGGATCAGGATCGACGGGAGCTGGGATGAATACTACCGGGGCATCGCGTCGAGCTGGCGATCGGCGCACAGGCGGGCGCGGAAAAAAGCGGACGAAGCCGGGAATGTGGAATTCGAATTTCATTCCCCCGGCTCCGGGAACTTTGACGCACTGATGGCCGAATTTGTCCGGGTCGAGGGGGAGGGATGGAAGGGGAGGCTGGGGACGGCCCTCCGGGTCAATACGGCCGCACGCCGGTTTTTCGAAACGTACGGCAGAGCGGCTTCCGCCCAGGGGAAGCTGCGCCTGGCCTTCATGCGGGTCGACGGGAAGGCGGTGGCGGCCCAGTTCGCGGTGGAATGCTGCCGGAGGTACTGGTTGCTGAAAATCGGGTACGACGAGATGTGGTCGTTTTGCTCCCCCGGCATCCTCCTGATGTACGCCGCCCTGGAACGGGCGTTCAGCCTCCGCCTCGACGCGTTCGAGTTCCTGGGCAACGACGAACCGTGGATTAAAATCTGGAACCACAGGCTCCACCGGTATCATTCCCGGACGGTCGACCCGTCGGCCGGGAGGCGAATGGTGAGCCGGGCGGTCGGCATCACCGGGAGGATCCGACGGAGGGTCCTCACGCGGCTCGCTCGCCGTACGCGGAAAGGATAGGCCATTTCCATCCTGGGACCCATCGTCGGAAGGCGGCTCGCCGCGAGCCATCTTGCCGGACCCGCGGTCCGGGACGCTCTCGGGATGGCGATGGTGTTCGCCCGCAACGGCTGGCGCTGCGCCCTCGGGGCGTGGGTATCACCGGAGTCGGCCCCCCGTGAAAACTTCGCGTTGTATTCGGAGAGCGTCGAAGCCCTCGCCGGTTCCGGCCTGACCGGATACCTCTCCGTCAAACTGGCCAGCCTCGGGTACGACCAGGCGCTGTTCGGTGAACTGGTGGGGGCAGCGGCCCGGCGCGGGGTCCGCATCCACTGCGATTCGGTGGGTCCCGAATCGGTGGACCGGACGATGGACGTTCTTGAGAAAGCGGGGGCGCTGTCGGAACATCTGGGTTCGACGCTCCCCGCGGGATGGCGGAGGAGCCCGGCGGACGCCGAGAAACTCGCGGCCCTGGGGGTCGCGGTACGGATCGTCAAGGGGCAGTGGGGAGACCCGGAGCGTCGCGTCGGGGACCTCCGGGCCGCCTTCGTCGGGCTGGCCGGAAAACTTTCGGGGCGGGGTGTGCCCGTCTCGGTGGCGACACACGACAGGGTTGTGGCACGCCGTTCCCTCGATCTTCTCACCCGTTCGGGCACGGATTGCGAACTGGAACAGATTTCCGGCCTCCCGCTGAATTGTGCCCCGATCGCCTCCGAGGCGGGAGTTCCCTTCCGTGTCTATATCCCTTTCGGCTATCCCTATTTACCCTATAATATCTGGCAGATCCGGACGCGGCCCGTCGTCGCCCTCTGGGCATTGAGGGATTTCATCGCGGGGAGACACAGGAGCGTGCGATGACCCCCCGGGGGCGGGCACCGAAGGACAGTATACTCCTGGAAGTCTGCGTTGCGTCCGTCCGTTCGGCTGTTGCCGCGCGCGACGGCGGCGCGGACAGGATCGAACTCTGCGCCTCCCTGGACGCCGGCGGCCTCACCCCGGAGGCGTCCCTCGTCGAGGAGGTGCTGGGTGCCGTGGACATTCCCGTCCACGCGATGGTGAGGCCGAGGGCGGGGGATTTTCTCTACTCGGAATCCGAATTCGAACTCATGAAAGAGACGGTCGCGGTGTTCGGCAGGCTCGGATGCGCGGGGATCGTCACGGGCATCCTGACCTCCGGCAGGGTCCCCGACACCGGCCGCACGGCGGAGCTGGTGGGTCTCGCACGCGGAATGGACGTCACCTTCCACCGCGCGATCGACGACACCCCCGACATCCCCGCCGCGGCGGAACTGGTCGCGAAGACCGGGGCGCGCCGCGTCCTCACATCGGGCGGCGCCGCGGACGCTCCGGCGGGCGCCCGGGTCATCGCGGGGCTGGTGGCCGGGCTCGCCGCCGGGCACACCGCTCTGTCGGTCATCGCGGGCGGGGGGATCACCACAGGCAACGCAGCCGCCCTGGCGGGATCGACCGGGGTGCGCGAAGTGCACACGCGAAGCGGGGTTGCGGGGCCCGACGGGGAGGCGGACGCGCGGCTCGTCCGGACGATGAAGCTGGTACTGGCAGGGGGGGCGGCATGATCATCGTCATCGACAGGGACATCCCGTTCGCCGGCTCCATGTTCGGGGGGAGGGCGGAGGTGCTCGCCGTCCCGGGAGAGAAAATCACCGCGGAGACGGTCAGAAATGCCGACGCGCTGATCGTGCGGTCGGTGACGAAGGTGGACGGGAAGCTGCTCGACGACAGCCCGGTCGGCTTCGTGGGGACGGCCACCAGCGGATTCGACCATATCGACCGGTCGTACCTCGACCGGAAGGGAGCCGCGTTCGCGCACGCCCCCGGGTGCAACGCCCTTTCGGTCGCGGAGTACGTGGCGGCGGCCCTCCTGGAGTTGGGCGCGCGGTTCGGCCTCCGGCCGGACCGGATGACGATCGGCGTGGTCGGTGTCGGGAACGTGGGCAGAAGGGTCGCGGCGATGGCCGGCGCGCTCGGCATGCGCGTGTTGATGAACGACCCCCCGCTCGCGCGGAAGACCGGCGGAGCGGAATTCGTCGGGCTCACAGACGCCCTGCAGGCGGATGTGGTGACGTTTCACGTGCCCCTGGAGAAGGGAGGACGCGACGCGACATATCGGTTGTTGAATACGGAACGCATTCGCGCGATGCGGCGTGGCTCCGTCGTCGTGAATACCGCACGGGGCGGGGTGGTGGACGGGGTGGCGCTCCGCGACGCGCTCGGGTCGGGTCACCTCCGGGCCGCCGTCCTCGACGTCTGGGAGAGGGAACCGGCGATCGACACCGGCGCCGTCGACATGGCGGCGATCGCCACGGCCCATATCGCCGGCTATTCGGCCGACGGTAAGGTGCGCGGTGCGGCCATGATGTACGATGCCCTCTGTGAATGGAAACACTGGGAAAAAACCTGGGTCCCCCCGGCGGACGCCCTGCCGCCGCCGAACCGGCCCGAATTTGTGATCGACGGCGCCGACGGCGATGACCGGGGGATCCTGAGGGAGATCGTGACGACCTGTTGTCCCCTCATGAGGGACGACAGTGATCTCCGGAAGATCACCGCTCTCCCGGAAAGTGAACGGCCGGGGTATTTCATCGGCCTGCGCAACAATTACCCACCGCGGCGGGAGTTTGCGGCGTTTACGGTTTCGCTCGATCCGGCACGCACACGGCTGGCGGAAACGCTCGCCGGCCTCGGTTTTGCGGTGCGGTACGCCGGTCCGGCCGGGACCGCGGGAGGAGGAACGGGATGACGAAAAAAGTCGGCCTCGCATCAGGTGTGGTACTCTTCGTCGTGCTTCTCTCGATCCCGACCCTCGCGACCTTCCGGGAATCGGCGGCGGCGGCCGTCGCCGCGGCGGGAAGCGCCGTGGATCCGGACATCCTCGCGGCGTCGATGCAGCTGGTGCTCGCGCTCGTCGCCCTGATGGTCGTCTGGTGGTTCACCGAGGCGGTCCCCCTGCCGGTCACCGCGCTCCTGCCGGCGGTCCTGCTTCCCCTGATGCGTGTGACCGGCCTTTCGGCCGGCGCCGAATATCCCTTCACCGCCGCGAACGTCCTGCGGCACTACGCCCATCCGGTGATTTATTTGTTTTTCGGCGGTTTCCTCCTGGCCGGGGCGATGCAGAAATGGAAGCTGGACCGCCGGTTCACCCTCTGGTTCCTCACCCGCGGGAACATCGCCGGGGATTCCCGAAAGATCCTCCTCGGGATCATGTGCGCCACCGCGTTTCTGTCCATGTGGATCTCCAATACCGCGACGGCGGCGATGATGATACCCGTCGGGCTGGGTCTCCTCTCGATCTTCGAAATCGAGCCGGGGCAGTCCCGGTACGGCACCGCGCTCATGCTCGGCATCGGGTGGGCTGCCTCGGTCGGGGGGGTGGGGACGATCATCGGCTCTCCACCGAACGGGATCGCCGTGGGCATCCTGCAGTCGACCTTCGCCGGCGATCCGGATTTTCAGCCGGTGACGTTCCTGGGATGGATGAAGTTCGGCGTGCCCTTCGTGGTGGTGATGATCCCCGTCGTCTGGCTGGTCCTCCTGAAGGCCTATCCCCCGGAGATCGTCAGGCTGTCGGGTGAACGGGGGAGAATGCTCTCGGAACTCGGTGGCCTCGGCCCGCTCTCCGCGGGTGAGAAAGGCACCATTGCCGTGGTGCTTTCGGCGGTCGTCCTCTGGGTCAGCAACCCCTTCTGGGGGGAGATCCTCCCGGCGGAGCTCGCCCGTCGCCTGGAGTGGGTCGACGAATATTCGATCGGGCTCCTCTGCGGCGTGTCGCTGTTTGTCATCCCGGTCGACCTGCGCAGGCCGCAGTTCGTCCTCGACTGGAGGGACACGAGGTACGTCGAGTGGGGGACGCTGATCCTCTTCGGCGGCGGGATCGCGCTGTCCGACGCCATGTTCAAGTCGGGTATCGCCTCCTGGATCGCCGTCCCCGCGGTGGGGCTCTTCGGATTCGGCGCACCCCTGCTCATGCTGATCGTGCTGGTGGTCCTCGTGGATTTCCTGACCGAAGTCACCTCGAACACCGCGGTCACCTCCATGATGGTCCCGATCGTCATCACCGTGGCGATGCGGTCGGGGAACCACCCGGTGATGATGTCCGTGGCGGTCGCGGTGGCGGCCTCGATGGCGTTCATGCTGCCGGTGGCGACACCGCCGAACGCCCTGGTCTACGGCACCGGCCGGGTCCCGCTGCGGGCGATGATCCGAACAGGGTTTTTCCTCGACCTCGCGGGGTGGATCGTGACGGTCCTCGTGGTCTACGTTCTCGCGGAGGGAATTTTCGGGATATTCAGCGGTGGCTGAAGCCGCCGGAATTATTCCCCGGGAAACCTGAAGGGCTCTTCGTCGGGGCGCCGGTCGTCGTACAGCCTCCTGAGCGCGTCGTACGCCACGCGGCTTCCGCGCTGCGCCGCCTTCCGGTAATACGAAACCGCGACCGGGAGGTCCGCCTCCACCCCCGTTCCCTCCTCGTAACAGTACCCCAGCATGACCTGCGAGAGGACCGATCCCGCCGCTTCCCACTCCCGGAGTTTCCCCACCAGGCCCGGTTCCGGCTCCCCCCCGACGGAACCGCGCAGCCGCGACATCGCCAGGCGCACCTCCGCCTCGCGGCTCCCCAGCCCGGCCGCCAGCTCCATGAGCGAGTCCCCGCGTGCGGCGTCCCTCACCACCCAGTATCCGGCGTAGTAACAGAGCGCGAGTTCGATCAGGGCGTCGGTGTCGCGGCCGGAGGCCGCCCGCCGGAGGTAACCGAGCGCCTGTTCACCGGTCAGCTGTCCGTCGAATCCCATCGCCACCAGCGACGCCCAGAGATATCCCGCCCTCGTGGCGGCGGAACCGGCCGACGTGTCGACCGAACCGCCCGGTGCGCTCCCCCCGCCGGCGCCGACGATTGCCTCCTTGAGGCGTTCGAAGTAGCCGGGCGTGTGGACCAGGCGCCAGAGGAGCACCGGCGACCAGCGCGAGTCGCACCTGATGGCGCGGAGGTAGTTGATGGAGGCCTCGATCGTGTCGGCACGCACCCCCCATCCCATCTGGGCCCGGCGGGCGCCGATCGTGAGGGCCTCCGGGCTCGTACCCCTCATGTCGGCGATGAGATCTTCCGTGTCGATCGAATCGGGCGGGGGGGGGACCGCTTGTTTTTCCCGCCCGGTGTCCTCCGCTGTCCGTTCCTCCCTCCAGTGGAGGGCCTCCGCGATCAGCGTGGCGTCGTCCGGGTCTGCGAGCGTGTCGGTTTCCATGTCCAGGAAGACCGGCTGGAGCGCCGGTTTTCGTTTTTGAGGTCCTCCCGGTCCGCCCGGAGTTCCCGTTCCGCCCGGTGTTCCCGGTCCTCCCGCCGACGGAGGCGCCTTTGGAGTCCCCCCCGTCACCGACGCCGAGTCCACCCTGCCGGCGGGTGCGGGGTGTCGCCCCGGGACGTTTGCGTCAGCAGTCCCGGACGTTTTGGAGGAGGCGGGTTTTCCGCCCGCTTTCAACATGCGCGCAAGGATCCCGGTCTTCCGGAAATCCTCCAGGGCCTCCATGGCGAACGCGTAGCCGGAGTCCGCCGCCGCGCGGATCCAACGGTACGCGCCGGCGTAGTCGCGGGGGACGACCAGGTCGTCCGTCAACAGAAGTCCGTACATGTACATCCCCTCGACCAGTCCGCCTTCTGCGGCGGTCCGGATATTCAGGAACGCGCCGAAGGGGTCCCACGGCGTTCCCCAACCGTTGTTCTCCAGTATCCCGAAATTATAGATCGCGGGGAGGTATTCTTGTTCCGCCGACCTCCCGATCCAGAGGGCGGCCCTGCCGGTATCGGGGGTGAACGCCTGGCCGGTCAGGTATCGCAGACCGAGTTCGTGCCGGGCGACGGGGTCCCCCGAGTTCGCCTTCTTCACCAGTAAGAAAGCATTGAAGAGCTCTTCGGTGGACCTGTCTATTTTCAGGTAGAACGGGCTCCGCTCACCGGCCGGATCCTTGAGGACCGGGCTCCTCCCCTGGCCGTTGGACACGAGGGGGACAAGGAGAGGGAGAACAAAAAGTATCCGAAAAATGCGCATTATAGGCGATTCGAGGCGTTCGATGACCAGATGTCTGCGGGCTGACGACTTTTAAGATATCCATTTAATTCCCCCTTCTCAAACCCGGGGGAAAGCCCGCCGGGCTTGAATCTTAACGCGGATCGGGGTACATTTGGGAAGAACCGACTCTTTCTGTCCTCCCCCGAATTCGGAGATCCTCCATGAAAACGATATTCTGTGCGGCCCTGATCGCTTTTTCGATGTCCAACGCTATGGCGACCGGCACAGGCCCGGGAACCGGAAACAACGCCGGCGACCTCCGCGGGACGCCCTCCAAGGTTGCGGTCAATTACGCGAAGCGGGCCCTGCAGGGTTTCGACATGCGTGTGTGGATCAGCAACCAGATGACGCTGGGACTCCAGGCGTGGGACTGCCCGTCCGGTAACTGCATTCCCGAGGATCCGCACTACGGCCTCGAGTATCCCGCCGGCTCCGGCGTGGAGCACCTCTACGGTGGCGGGCCGTGGATCGGCGGAAAGGTCGACGGCGCCCGCCGCGTGTCGGAAGGATACAACGGGAACGACGGTTCGAAATACATCCGGCCCGACCCGCGCCATCCGCTGAGGGAACTCATCTGGAGGACGTCGGTGCGCGACAGCCTGACCGAACCGAACCGGCGTGGCTGCGACGACGACAACGACGGCCTGATCGACGAGGACGACCTCGACGGGCTGGACAACGACGGCGACTGGGTCCTCGCGACCGACGATATCGGTGCCGACGGAGTGGCGGACATCGACGAGGTCGGATGCAAGGGGGGGTACGATGCGGCGACGAACCCCGACCCCGCCTTCGACAACTACAACCGCAGCCAGACCGACCTCTGCCACCCGGACGCCAACGGCTCCTTCCGGCGGCAGGACGATCCCGACGCCTACACCGAGAACAACGGCATCCCGGACCACGGCGAACCGCACGTCGACGAGGACTACGCGGCGATCTCCGACAGGGACCTGTACTGTTCGGCGCGCGACGACAACGACGTGGTCGCGGGACATTTCCCGATGGGCGTCAAAGTGGTCCAGAAATGCTACTCGTGGGCCGGTAACGAGACCAACGCCATCATCCCCTTCGATTACTTTTTCATCAACACGTCAAACAAGACCATCACCGATGTGTGGGTCGGGTTCTTCATCGACATGGACGTTGGACCGGTGAGCGTGCCGAACTACCCCGGGAACAATTTCTCCTGCTTCTTCGATTCGCTGCTGACGGCCTACATCCACAACCCGATCGACAGGGGCTCCACACCGCTCGGGATCACGGTGATCAACACCCCCCGTCCGCTCAGCGAACTGAAGTTCGTCTACCAGTGGTTCAATTTCACGACACGGGTCATTCCCAGCCAGGACGACTCGACGCTCTACAGCTGGATGAGCGGGGAACCCTTCCCGAACGACCTCATCGCCACCTGCGAGTCCCCCACGAGCCCGTCGGACACCAGGTTCCTCCTCTCCTTCGGGCCGTTCGACACGTTTGACCCCGGCGACACGCTGCAGATCTCGATCGCCCTCGTCGGCGGTGAAGGCGTCGACGACGGACCGAACAACCTCAAGGAGAACGCGGAAAAGGCTATCAAGCTCTTCAAGAGGGGGTTTGTCCAGCCGGTGGTGCCGCCCTCCCCGTCGCTCAAACACACCGAAGGGGCCCAGAGCGTGACACTGGAGTGGGGCGGGAGCGTCGGCCCCATCGATCCGCTCCAGACCTGGGACGATTCCAACAAGCTGGCACAGCAGTTCCCCCCCGACCACTGGCGGCGGATCAATCCCCCCTGCGACGAGGAGGACGCGACCGTCGGGTGCAGCAGCGGGCACACGTGCGATTCCCTCGGAAACGTCCCGGGGGGAAGGACCTTCGAGGGGTACCGGCTCTACAGGAGCGAGGATCCGGGGGACACGCCCGAACGGACCAGCTTCACACTCATCAAGGAATACGACATCGCCGGGGACGGATTCGGCTACGATATCGGACTCGACAGCGTGTACGTCGATTCCTCGCTGGTGCGCGGGAAGCGCTACTGGTACTCGGTGACCTCGTTCGGTATACCGGACGTCGCGATCGTGGAACGCCCCTCCGAAAGCGGGGGGGTCACCTACGACTCCCTCTTCTCGCCGAGCCCCGAGTCCCCGTTCGACGAAAACCTGATCCGGGTGGACCTGGGATTTTCGGCTTCGGACGAACTGGACAAGGTGATGGTCGTTCCCAACCCCTATCGCGTGGACCACGATTACACATATGAAAGCGGGGGATGGGAGGGGCGCGGGCGCGAGTGGGACGAGACCAAGCGCCTGATCAAGTTCATCCACCTGCCGAGGAGATGCACGATCCGCGTGTTCAGCCTGACGGGGGACCAGATCGCGACGATCGAGTACGAGGCCCCCGCGAGCCAGCCCGACCTCGGTGAGGTGGAGTGGAACCTGCTGAGCGAGAGCAACCGCGCGCTTGCGAGCGGAGTGTACGTGTATACGGTCGAGTCGAATCTGGGGAGGCAGGTCGGAAAGTTCGTCCTGATACGGTAACGGCGACGGCCGGGTGACCGTCCGTCCGCCACCGGCCGGCAGTCACTGCCCGGGAGGCCGGTTACCGGATGTCCGCGATGTCGATCGACCGCTCTTCGCGGAAACCGACCATCGCGTTGATGAGAACGGCCCCTGAATACCGGGCAAGGTCCCGGGGCCGGATCGTCGCAGTCGTGATTTTTCCTTCCTCCAGCAGGCGCTCCCGTGTCGTTCCCGGGAGAAGGGGCTCCGCCGGCGTGACCCACCCGTCGCCGTCGCGGAACACCACGTTCGCGGCCGACGAATCCGTGACCAATCCCCTCCGCACGATCAGGATATCGTCCCCCGTCCTCCCTTCCCGTAATCTTTCGAGCGCCGACCTGTCCGTGAGTTTGTGGTCGTACACGATGTCGTCCGCCTCCACGAGGGTCAATGACCTGATTTCCCGCGGCGTGTAGGAGGTGAAGGTGATGTGGTCTATCCGTTCCCCGTATTCGACGAGGCACCTGTGGATTCCGGGGAGGAGATCTCCGGGGACGCGGATGGCGGCGACGAGGTCGATTTCACCGTGCGGCCCCCCGGCGTTCCCGCCCGCCCCCCTCCCGAACAGCTCCCGCCGGCTCCGGTCCATCCTCGCCTGATGGTATGAGAGGTGCATCGCAGCACCCCCCTCGATCCTGATCGTTTCAAACAACGGGGACATAGACCTTGTCGATCATTTCGTGGTACTCGTCTTCGGCGCTGCTGCCGACCGTGATCCCGCCGCCGCTTCGGTACACCAGACCGGTCCCGGTTTTTTCAATGAAACGGATCAGGACGCAGCTGTCGAGCCTCTCACCGTCGAAAAATCCGGCGACGCCGGTGAAGTATCCCCGCGGCGAGTGCTCCGCGCGCCTGATGATTTCGACGGTTTTTTTCTTGGGGGCGCCGGTCACCGACCCCGCCGGGAGCATCGAGAAGAGTATCGACCCGATCCTGCCGCGGTATTCGCCGGGAAGCCGTCCGGTGATCCTGGAACTGGTCTGGAGGAGGGGGCGATCGTTTGTGGCGAGTCGCTCGACGTACCGGAATTCCTCCACCCGGACGTCGCCGGCCACCATGCCCAGGTCGTTCCGGAGGAGGTCCACGATCGTCGTGTGCTCGGCCGTCTCCTTCGGGTCAGCCAGCAGGACACTCGCGGCTTCCGGGATCCCTGCGTCGATCGTCCCTTTCATCGGGTACGACGAGATGAACCCCGCGTCGATGGTGACGAAGATCTCCGGGGAAAAACAGACGAAAAGGTCCCCGAACAGCAGGCGGTACTTCGCACGGCTGAAGGCGAAAATCTGACCAAGGGTCAGGTCGGTTTCGATGGTCGTCGGAAAGCACAGGTTGAGGAGATAGGTGTTTCCCCGCGTGAGTTCCTCCCTGACGATGTCGAACGCCTCCTTGTACGTACCGAAATCCACCGGGCTCTTCCTGAAGGTAAACCCCGCAGGGGGCGGCGTACCCTTCGGCGCGTTCGTTTTTCCGTTGAAATCATACAGTATCCCCCGGCGGGCGGCCTCTCCCGGGGCGAGGACGACCGGTCCGGCCATATCGAAATCGATCACGAACAGGAACGGCTCCCCCCGTCCGCCCATCTCATCCATCGTTCGTATTGCCTGCAGGTGTGCGCTCACGTGCTCAGGATCCGGCGGCGGGCGGATAGCGTTTCAATAGTAAATCACGCCGGAGCTTCCGCTCCCCATGCGGTAGTTGACGACGTTGTTGAAGATCGAGCCGAACGAATAGCTGATCCCCCATGACACCCAGTAGTTGTACTGGGACTCCAGTTCGCGCCTGCGGAGGAGGACCTCTTCCTGGCTCGCGATCCCCTTGCGCAGCGAGATCTGATCCCTGGTCCTGAAAATCCCGCCGTTCATTTCCAGTGAAAGTCCCTCGAAAATCCTCAACGAGAGTTCGCCGTAGAAGCCGATCTCGTATTTCTTCACGTCAGAGAGAATGTGCGATCCGTTGATCGAGACCTCCGTCGATCCCCACGGCTCCTTCATCTCGAGCGTCACGTACAGCCCCTGCCTTCCGACCACCTCGGAGGTTTTGAAGAAGATGGTCTCGTCCTCATACCGTAACGTTGCAGCCGATATCCGGTACCGGATCCTGAACTGGCGCCTTGTCGTCTCGGAGTAGGGGAAGATGTTGTATTCGAGCGAGGGCGCGATCGCGAGCGAGGATTTCAGGTTGCTGTAGGTGGAGAAAGCGAGAGAGGCGCTCGATCCGGCGGACCAGTGCCCGCCAAGGCTCTTTACCGCGAAGACCGACGCGCTCCCGCTCCGGCTGATGTCGGTGTACGCGTAGTCCTCGTAATCGTAATCGGACTGGTTGTAATTCCCCGATATGGCGATGTTCAGTTTCAGGTCCTCGGTAACCCGGTTCGCCGAAACGCTTCCGTTGACGGATGTGTACGAGGTGGACTGCTCCCCATTGAGGTACATACGGACATTCCCCTTGAACACCCAATAGTCCCAGTTGTCTCCGATGGGTGGAGGCGCCTCACTGTCGGCTTTATACGTAACGTCGAGACGTCCCGCAGCAGGGGTCGACGCGGCGTATTTCACGAGGCCGAGTTTGACGTACCGGATCAGATGTTCACGGCGCATTTCTTCGGTGTCCGCGGTCCCGGTATTGAAGACGATGGTGTCGTTGGTTCCCGAGAACCGTCCGAGGCCCCTGAACTCACAGGTGTATTCCCGCCCTCCGCCCCCGGTCGTCAGGTAGGTAATCAGCAGGTGGACGTCACCCTGTTCCCGGTCCCGGACGTAGTCGACGAATGTAATCTCGGTCCGCATGTGGTCGTCGTCGCACGACTCGCAGTCCAGGAACACCCTGATCTTGTGGTTTGGGCCTCCGCCGGGGTCATCCTGTCGAGCCTGCGCTCCACAAATGAACAGTATCACCACGGCGGGGGGTATCAGCGATCTGGAAAGGATTGACATGGATTTGCGCATGGTGTGAATATAGAAAATTCGCAGAGAAAGCGGGTGATCCCCCACGCCGGGGGCTCCGGGGACGGGGTGTGCCCGGCGGCACAATCATCGAAAATGCCCGTCGGAAATAACTACCTGCAGGCCGGAAATACTTACCGCTCAACGTAAGCGTGGAGCCCGGATTCCCGAAGAATGCCCAAAAACGTCCGGGAATTGTCCATTTTCAGTATAACCGTCGGGGGAGACGATGGCACGGCCGTTGTGCCATGTATTGATGAGGGAGCCTGAAACGGAAATCGATTAGAACAGGAGAAAGGCATTATGGGTCAACAGCAGTTGTTACTGATTATCCTCGGGGTGATCATCGTCGGTATCGCCATTGCGGTCGGAATCGCGATGTTCAGCTCGGGCTCGGTTCAGGCGAACAAGGACGCGATCATCAACGATATGAACAACCTGGCG
>QJVY01000222.1 GCA_003235555.1 Ignavibacteria bacterium
TTTCTATTCCTTCATGGGTGCGCCGGGGATGAACAGGTCCCTCATCGCGACCCGCGATTTTGCCGCGAAGAAAGGATACCGCGGGTTCTGTTTCTGGGACCTTACCGAGGCGTATGTCCCCGGCCTCCCCACGGCTGATGAACGGAACTGGGCCGGGGCCCAGCTGGTGGCCCTCAGGTCGGCGAATCCACCCCCCCCGGTTGACAACACTCCGCCGGCGGTTACGATCACTTCACCGGCCGAAGGCGATACCCTTTACGGTTCGGTCACGGTCCTTGTGGATGCCTCGGACGCCTCCGGCGTCAGCGGCGTGCGTCTGAGCATCGACGGCGTCGACGCGGGAGCGATGACCGGCGGGTCGTCGTCCTCATGGCAGTTTACCTGGAACTCGTCGTCCGTGGCCGACGGCGGGCACACGCTCACCGCCGTAGCCGCCGACAGCGCGGGATTGACATCCGTCTCCTCGAGGACGGTGTTCGTGAAGAATACGCTTCCACCGCCACCTCCCGCGCCGGCCGACAGCGTTCCTCCGGGGGTTTCTCTCACCGCGCCGGCCGAAGGAGATACCGTCTCCGGTTCCGTCACGGTCCTGGCGGACGCCTCGGACGCCTCCGGCGTCAGCGGCGTGCGTCTGAGCGTCGACGGCGTCGACGCGGGAGCGATGACCGGCGGGTCGTCGTCCTCATGGCAGTTTACCTGGAACTCGTCATCCGTGGCCGACGGCGGGCACACGCTCACCGCCGTAGCCGCCGACAGCGCGGGATTGACATCCGTCTCCTCGAGGACGGTGTTCGTGCGGAATACGCTTTCGCCCCCGGCACCCCCGGTCGGCGGCGGTTCCTCCACGCAGATGATCTTCGACGAGGCCCTCCAATCCCCGTGGATTGACGCGTCATGGTCTTCGACGAACTCCTTCACGAGCACTGAACGTGTGTACGCGGGGGCCACGGCCATCCGGACCGACCAGCAATCCTGGGGCGCACTCAGCGTTCACAGCGGGGAGTGGGGCCAGCCGGTCGACATGACCAGCGCACCCGGTGAACTTCTCCAGTTTGCGGTCTTTCCCGAGGCAGCCGGTCTCTCGATCATGGTGTCGTTGAACAACGACGACGGCGGCAGCTTCACCAGCGTGACGGTTTCGGGGTTAAGCGCGGGTGCATGGAGTCTCGTATCAATCCCGGTGTCGGACCTGAACCCCGACCAGGCGGTGGTCCACCGGATCACGATCCAGAACGCGACATCGTCGCAGGCCCTCTACCATGTCGACCGGTTCGCCTTCGTCTCCAGCAACGCTTCCGGCACCCTGTTGCAGGCCCCCGTTCTTTCGGCTCCCGCAGACGGATCGACCGGTCTCGAAGGCGACATCACCCTGGAATGGACGCCCGTCACCGGCGCGGTTTCATACTCGGTCCAGGTCGCCCGGGACAGCCTCTTCACCCAGCTCGCCGTCTATGACACCGGCCTCACCTCTACCGTCTACCCCCTGGGGAGCCTCGAGGCCGGTGTCACCTGGTATTGGAGGGTTCGAACGGCCTCCACCGAGGGTGCGGGCCCGTTTTCCGGATCCTACTCATTCACGAGCGGGGCATCCACCCAACCGTTGAAATATGACAGATTGTTCGTGGATTTCGGAAAGGTCGCCCTGGGTTCCGAGAAGACCGATTCGGTCGTGCTCTCCAATGAAGGCAGCGCTGATCTGCAGATCGTCGAGGTGAGGACCAGCTCGGATAATTTCACCACATCCCTCCCCGATGCGTCAGTTCCGGGGCATGCCAGCCGGAAATTATACATCAAATACAAACCCAAGAAGAGGGGGACAGACTCCGACCTGATCGTCTCGATCGTCGATTCGATGAACAACGTGGATACGGTCCGGGTAACCGGCCGCGGAGCGAACCCGCCGAGCTCCAGGCATGGCAGGAACAGCATTGCGGTGGGCGACGTGCCGACGGAAACCGTCATCACCGACAGTTTCTATATCGCGAACGACGGCGATCTGGACCTGATCATCAGTTCGGTGACGACGACGAGTGCCGATGTGGAGGTCAGCCCGGAGACCGCGACGGTTCCTGCGGGGGACAGTGTCCGGTTCGCCCTCCTGGTGAAACCCCGGACCATGGGAGAATTCAACGAGTATGTCATTTTTGCCTACGGGGACGAGGTCCCGGGCGACTCCCTCCTCATCGAGGGAACGGTCATGTCCGGGGGGATGACGGGGACGCCCGGGACTTATGCACTCGGACAGAACTATCCGAACCCGTTCAATCCGACGACGACGATCCCCTTCAGGGTCCCGTACGACAGCCGCGTGTCGGTGAAAGTCTATAATGTCTTCGGGCAGGAGGTCGCGACCCTCGCCGACGGCGTTCGGCAGGCCGGGGAGTGGGTGGTGGCGTGGAACGCGACGAGCGACGCCGGTCAGCCGCTCGCCACGGGCGTGTACTACTACAGGATCGAGGCGGTCAGCCTCTCGGGGACTGACGGGGAGTTCACGAACACGCGGAGGATGGTCCTGTTGAAGTGACCGTGAGTTCGAACAGTGCGTGATTGTCGGGAAAGGCCGGGCGGAGTCCGGCCTTTCCCGTTTATCCCAGAATATCGGCGAAAACCGGGCCGGGGGTCGTGAAAAACAATGAACTGTCGCCAAAATATGTCAATTTTGAGCGAATTTCGACTATTTTCTATTTGAATTCGATTGAAAAATGGATACATTATATGATACCTCACCACACCACCAAGGAGCAACAATCAGACAGATCATCACTGCGGCGATAATAGCCGTTCTTTGTGCTTTTACAGGTTTTGCCCAGGGGGGGGAGCAGTATATCTGGGTTCCCTCGTGGCATGTCAACATGGGAAGCGGGACCGACGGGAATTACGGTAACATGCCCGTACAGGTCATCTACGACTACGCCGATGCCGCTGACCAGTTCAGCATGTTCGCGGCGAACATCGCATCCGACGGAAGTTCCCTGAGGTACAATAATATGGTATCGTCACGAAGGCGGCCGTTCAACGACGCGATGGCGACGAGGGGGAAACCCGTCTACCTCTGCATCGGCGGAGCCGGGGCGATTACCGGCTTGCGCGCCGCATTCAGCGACGCGAACCGCGCGACGACCGTCAGCATGCTGACGCAGGCCGTCGTGAACGACCATTACGCCGGGATCGACATCGACTGGGAGCCGATCTCCCATTCGGACATGCCCAACATCAGGGCGACGGTGACCGCCCTCTACCAGGAATTTCAGAAGCACCAGGCGTATTACGACGCGACCAAGAAGCTGGGCATCGTGTTCACCATGAGCCCCGGAGGGTCCAACTGGGGTTCCGACTTCGCGCCCATCGAGCCGTACATCGACATCATGAACCTGATGACGTACGATAAAATGGGCACCTGGACGGTGGTGAGCTACTACGATTGCGCCGTCACCGCACGCGATTCCAACGGCAACCTCGTCCCCGGACAGGGCGTGGGCGCGAACCGGGACCTCGAACCGGCGACGATGGAACGGCAGGGTAATCAGATGGGATCCTTCCCCAAGTCGAAAATCAACCTCGGCATTGACGTTATGGGGGCCCGCATGAGTGGTGTCACGGCTCCCTGGCAGACGATTCCCTCCGGCACATCGATCAACGCCGACTATAAGTTTTTCACCTTCTACACTGACGTGCTCCGGGGACGGGAATCGACCGTCAACTACGACCCCGTGGCCTGCGCGTACTGGATGACGTACAACGGAAACTTCTACACCTTCATGGGTGCGCCGGGAATGGACAAACCCCTGAGGGCGACGAGGGACTTCGCGGTCGCGAAGGGATACCGCGGCTTCTGTTTCTGGGACCTGACCGAGGCATACGTCCCCGGCCTCCCGACGGCGGACGAACGGAACTGGGCCGGCGTCCAGCTGCTCGCCCTCAGGGCGACCGCCCCGCCGCCGCCGCCACCGCCCGACGAACCGAAGATCAAGGGCTCGCTTTTTTTCGACCAGAACCAGAACGGGTCGAGGGGTGCTTCCGAACCGCCGATGGCGGGATGGAACGTGACCCTCGCCGGGGCGGACAACGCCGTCGTCATGACGGACAGTTCGGGGTCCTTCAGTTTCGAGGCGCTGCCGCTCGGGACCTATACCGTCACCCTCCAGCAGAAATCGGGGTGGAGCAGGACGCTCCCCGCCTCGTCGTACACCTATTCGGTCCCGGTCGATTCCGCGAACCAGGTCACGACCGTCAATTTTGGACTCTATTCGCCGAACGCGCACGGCTTCCCCGTGAACCGGCAGTGGAACATTGTTTCACTTCCCGCGACCCTGCCGGACCGGTCGGTCCCGGCGGTGTTTCCGCTCCATGTCACGGCCGCATATGCCTTCAACGGGGGGTACGTGGAAAAATCCGTTCTTGAATACGGGGCCGGCTACTGGATCAAGTTTCCCTTCGGCCATACCGTCTGGCTCAGCGGTGGTGTCCTCGTCTCCGACACGACGCCCGTGGACGCGGGTTGGAACTTCATCGGGTCTGTGTCGACATC
>QJVY01000149.1 GCA_003235555.1 Ignavibacteria bacterium
GTCGTTGACGGTCAGGCTGACGGTGACGTGTCCGGCCGCGGAGTCGGGACGGAACGTTACGGACCCGCTGTCGATTCCGGCGATCGGCCCGATGTAGAAGCCGGGTTCGGAATATGTCGCATCGCTCAAGAGGAACACGACATCACCGTCGACTCCGTTGAGGGCGAGTGCGAGGGCTGCCGCGTTGAGGGATGCGTAGTCACCGGGAATGTGATACTCCCCGGCGGCGATCGGGGTGACGGTCACGCCCGATACGGCGCGGATCGGTTCACCCTTGAACGAGAACTGGGTCGCCAGCCGCGAACGGTCGGCGATCGCCGCCCGACGCGAGGGGACCTCAGCCACCTCGTCCTGGAGCTCTTTGGGGACGTTGATTTGGGCACCGATCTTTCCATCAAAAGGTTCCCGCTGCAGGTCTCCATTGAAAGAGCTCTGTTCCTGTCCCGGTGTGGTGGCCTTGCCCTTGCCGCTGACCCCTGCAAACACAGGAACAGCCACAAGCGCCAGACTCAGCACCGTGAGCATAAAGAGTTGTAAAGACTTCATATCTCCTCCTACAAGGAAATGAATTATGAATTGTGGATTAGTGTATTTAGTGGATTGTAGATTTTAATATTCGGGATCTGGCCGGCTGGGGCCGACGGGGCGGAGAACATAGTGCGCCCGGAGCGGGCACTGAGTACCTGTTGGGGAAGGACGATAGGATGGTAGATCGGAAAAAACTTTTTCACAAGGGTTATCGTGCGCGACTCCAACAAATGATATTCATCGACAAGATGAGCTAGAATAAAATTCCACAACGCCGGTCATTGGGTCCGGCTGGATGATTCAATAAAACTGGAACGAGGTCGAGGTGCTACTAAGTACTCTTAACCTGTTTTTCTAGAAATTTAGATTGTGAACGTTCGATAAGGTGTGTGTATTCCGGGCTGAACTTATCCGCAATACAAATCAATTGTAACAAAACTCTCTATTACTGTCAAGTATTTCGGAAAAAAAATGCCCCAGACAAAACAATTTTACGATTATCCCGAATATCTCCGAGGGGGCGAATTTCCCGATTCAGGGAATTGAGAAGTCCACTCAGCCCTTACCGGGGGAACCCTGACGGAGGCTCGAAGGTCACCCCCCCCCCTTGCGCGGGTGGCCGATCGGAACCTCATCAACATCTCCAGAGAGAGGTTTTGTTGATTCAGGCCCCTGATTGGGCGATTTTGGGAAACCAGATCGGGAAGAAATATCCAGAGTCAACCAACATTCAGGGGATAATGGGGTGATGACTCGCTCGCCACGGGATGTACCGTGGATCCGGTATGTGGCCCGGATCTCTCAGAATGGAGCATATCTCCCTCCGAGGGGGCCGGACTTTGGCGAAGTGGCGGGGCCACGGTCAAAAAAGAAAAACCCGCGGAATGGCGGGTTTTCTGTGCGGGCGGGGCCGACGGGACTCGAACCCGCGACCTCCTGCGTGACAGGCAGGCGTTCTAACCAAACTGAACTACGACCCCTTTGAAAAAAAATGACGGTGAGAATATACTCAAATGCGGGCTGGTTTCCAACAGGCCCCTCCCACGGCAGACCTCCGCGTCATCTGGAGCTGACCATCCGGCGGAGTTCGGACATGACCCATTCGACGTATCGCTGCCTCTCGTCCTCGCTCCTGATAGTATAGAGATATTCCCTCTGCCGTGCGACGAATTCACCCACCCCCCCGGCGGAGGCAGGAACCTGCGTGGTCACGAACCACTCGAAAGTGTCAACGGCGGACAGGATACCCCCTCAGCCGTCGGTGAGTCGGATGAACGCCGAGGGATTGATGACACGGACCATGAGGTCATACCCCGGGTATGTCTCGTTGATTGAGGAAATCGCCTCGCAGAACTTCCTCCGCTTGTCCTTCTGCACCGTATACCGGCAGACCATGATCGATTTCCAGTCGTTCATGAACGCGCTGTCCAGCCTGATCATGTGGTCGAGCTTTCCGCGCTGCGCGAAAAAGAGGAGGTTGCTGTGTATTTCCTGTGCGATTGTTTTTTCCCGGAAGATCAGGCGTTCGACGAACTTGACGTCCCGCACCTTGCTCGCGGGGTGCCTCGATTCCCTCTCGGTGGTCCTCACCTTCCCCGCCTGCGTGATCGCAGGCAGCTTGATGATGTGGTCGTCATAACCGAAGACCTCCACTTCCCACTCCGTCGCGTCGTGGGCGTCGATGAGGGTCCTGAGCAGGTCGACGTACCTGTCCTCGATCGTCCGCGTGACTTCGCCGAGCCCGCGGAAAATCGACCAGGGGTTGACGGGGACCAGCACTTCCGCCGTCCTCAGGTGGTTGATGATCTTCTCGTGGTCGTACTTGAACCAGACGGATTTCTGGGGATCGAGTGTCGGCCGTCCCCCCTTGTCCGCGATATAATCCGAGGCTGTGAGTTTGCTGACGAAGAACCTGATGTCCCCGTAGTCCAGGAGGAAGATGTCGTTCTTCCGGTCGAATGCGCGGACATCGAGCTTTCTCGTCGGATGGCCTTTCCCGGAAGTCTCGGGCGCGTAACAGTAGCCGTAGAGATAGAGCCAGTCCTCGTCGGTGATCGAAAAATCGATGGGGCTGGTTGGGAAGGCTTCGCGGGTCCCGAAATGTTCCATGATCCCGGATGATTCCCCGCTCCTGAACCCGTCCGCCCCCCCCGGCGCGACCGGCACTTTTCCCTGTTCAGTTTTACCCGCCGGTTTCTTCGACGGGGCGGTTTCGCCGGCAGTGTCCTTTTCGCGTGCGGGTCTCCGGGCTTCCTCTTCTCTTTTGCGGGCTTCCTCTTCCCTTTTGCGGGCTTCCTCTTCCCTTTTGCGGGCTTCCTCTTCCTTTTTCGCCTGGGCCGCGGCTTTCTGTTCGCGCGCCTCCCGCGCCTTGGTTTCCTCCAGTACCCGGCGCTCCTCCTGGGCCTTCATCGCGGCGGCGATTTCCTTCTCCGAGCGGATGTCCTGCTCGACGAGGCTGATCAGGAGATCGCGCAGCTGTGCCGAAAGGAGGTTTTCGAATTGCTTGACGAGCCGGTCCGCCACGCGGGCGGGGGGAAGCGTGGAAAATCCCTCCAGCTGGCGCCGGAAACCGGTGCTGGCCTTCAGCCTTTCGAGGAGTTCCTTGAGAAGCGTGTCCGAGAATTTTTTTCTTTCTTCGTTCGTCATGTCCTTTTATCGTGGCGGAGGGTGAGGGACTTGAACCCCCATGTCCCGAAGGACGGCAGTTTTCAAGACTGCTGCCATACCATTAGGCGAACCCTCCGGGTGCCCCGCGGGCCCGGCGTCACCGCCATTTCCGCTAACCAACCGCGTAATATAGAGAAAAGGGCACCTGAAATCAATAATGACTCAGCCGATTTCCGTCAATATCACACCTCCAAGGGTGATTCCCGCCCCCAGGAGAAACCAGGGGGTCAGGATCTCCCCCAGGAAAAGCCAGGCCAGGACCATGGTGAAAACCGGCTGCGTGTTGGCAAATATCGCCACTTTGCTGGGGGCCAATTTACCGAGGGCATAGTACCAGAGGAGGTAGGTGATGATGGAGGTCCCCACCGCGAGGTAGACGATCCCGCCCACGTCCGTCAGGGTCAGGCCGGAATAATCGAAAGTGAGCGCACTCACAAGACCCACGGGAAGGAACATCCCCATTCCCCACACCATGGTCACGGACGTCGCGTGTACCGGTCCGTACTTGGTGACCATATCCTTCCCCAGGACGGTATAGAAGGTCCAGGCCACGACCGCGCCGAGCAACAACATGTCACCGAGCAGGGATTCGGACCCGAGTTCAAGGCCGTGCTCGAAGACGACGACAAGGATGCCGGTGAATGCCACAATCACCCCCGCCAGCCTGAGGAGGGACCGTTTTTCTTTTTTCATGAGGACCGACAGAAGGAGGACCAGAGCCGGGGTGGCACCGTAGAAGAGCGCCGCGTTGGTGGGTTTCGAGAGTTCAAGCCCGGTGAGGAAGAGAAACTGGTTGATGGGGATCCCGAGGAAACTCAGCAGCAGGAACATCCCGCGGTCCTCCCTGTCCACCTTCAGCGGCTTGCGGCGGACGGCGGAGATACAATAGAGTATGATTCCCGCCAGGCCCGACCGGAGGAGGGTGAGCGTGGTCGGGTCGATATCACTCACCACCGTCTTGGCGACGATGTGCGTGCCGCTCGCAAGGAGCGACTGGAAAAACATGACGACGTAGATCAGCATGAACGGCCGGGAAGATAGGGACAATTCCGCCCGATAGCAAGATCGGCAGCGGCTTCGCCCCCTTTTTTGAAATAGGTCGCCATTTGGGTATGTTTGAACCGCGCAATGAGATATTGGAGAAAAAATCTGTACGTCCTCTGGGGAACTCAGTTCCTGGCCCTGGTCGGCGTGAACCTCATCGTCCCCTTCCTCCCCTTCTATATCCGCCACCTGGGCGTCACCGGCGACAAGGAACTCGCCCGTTGGAGCGGCATCATCTTCGCGGCCCCCTTCGCGACGGCGTTTTTCGCGACCCCGGTC
>QJVY01000224.1 GCA_003235555.1 Ignavibacteria bacterium
TCCACGAACTCCTCTTTGGACTTCGCGGCGAGGGAGGGGTTGAATTTCCGTTCGAATCCGATGGTGGAGTTCGGCTTGGGGCTCATGGCCCTGCCGCACGACGACCCGGCGAAGTGCGTGGGATAGATCTCCACCGAGTCGTCGTACTTCAGGAGTTTGTTCCAGATGCTGTCGTAGAGCATTTCCGCGCTCCCGTCGAGGTCCGGACGTCCGGTGTCCCCCACGAAGAGCGTATCGCCGGTCAGGATCAGCCACGGTTCCTCCGCCCTGACGGTGTCCGTCACCGCGATGCTGACGCTGTCCGCTGTGTGGCCCGGCGTGTGGAGGATGTTCAGCCTGATGTTACCGACGGAGATGGTGTCCCCGTCCCTGACCTTCCTCACGGGGAAGCCCGTCTCCGCGGATTCGTGGTAGTGGACCGGGGCGCCCGATGCCGCCGAGAGCTTGATGGCGCCGGAGATGTGGTCCGCCTGCGCGTGGGTTTCGAAGATATGCGTGATCTTCATCCCATGGTCGGCGGCGTACCGCACGTACGGCTCGATGTCATACTGGGGGTCCACGACGGCGCAGACTCCCTTCCTCGTGCACCCGACGAGATAGGAGAGGCAACCTCCCTCTTCATGTCTGAATTGCTGAAAGATCACGTTGTTCTGTTATGTTTTACTGGTTAACCTCCGGATTGCCCGGTCGATGGCGGTCTGAATGACCTCTTCTTTCGACTCCCCGTCCAGCCTGACGATCGTCGCCCCGGGATCGACATTGTCTATGTGACAGTAATACCGCTTGCCGATTTTGTACGAAGTGATATTGACTGTCAGTCCTGAAATTTCCCGGGTGTTGACGCTGAAATCATCGGCTTTTAACATAGGTGAGATCCTTTCTTTGATGGGTGAATGGAGGGAATTCCCCTTCGAATAAAAGAACACCGATATCGAAAAACTCTGATGGTTCACGCCTGGCGTGCGGCGACGGCCGGGATGCAAACTTCACGGTCGAAAATGTCCTGATTGAATGAACAATCCTTCTCGTCCGACCCTCGGTTGTTGGGAAGCCTGAAGTTCCATTCAAGGTAAGGAATTCCCCCCCAAAAATGCAACGGATTTTCGACTTTTTAGACAAAAAATGACCTTTTTCCCTCCCAACCGCGTCATTCCCTCGGATAAAATGCGTATATTTTACGGGCCGGTTGAAACTATAACCGGCCCGTCTTGTTACGATAGATGCGACCGATCAATTGTTATGAGTAAAAAGCTCTTCAACCTCCTTTTTCCCCTCTTCGTCGGGACGGTACTACTCCTCCCGCTCCGGGCTGCCGGCCAGGGAAACCCGGCCGACATCCGGACCCGGCTCGCGCAGAGTTACGAGAAATCGGGCGACTACGAGTCCGCGCTCCGTGTCTGGTCGGAGCTCTTTACCGCCGATTCGGGCAATTTCACGCTGCTGGAGTCGCTGAAAAGGTGCCACCTGAAGTTGAAACACCACGACGAGGTCATCTCCCTCATCGAATACGGACTCAGGCTCAACCCGGGGGATATCGGTTCGAGGGCCCAGCTGGGGAACGTCTGGTTGCTGAAGGGTGACGAAAAAAAGGCGGGGGAGGCCTGGGAGCGCGCCATATCGCTCGCCCCGGGGGAGGAGACGACCTACAGGATCGTCGGGAGCGCGATGATCCAGGCCAGGCAATTCGCCCGCGCGGTGGCCACCTATCAGGACGCGAGGAAAGTCCTCGGGAAGCCCACGCTGTTCGCGTCCGACATCGCGTACCTCTACGCGATCATGCAGAAGTACCCCGAGTCCACGACGGAATACCTGACCCTCCTTCGGGAGACCCCCACCCAGTTGAATTACATACAGTCGCGGATCGCCTCCTTCACCGGCAGTGAAGAGGGATTGTCGGCCGCGACGACGGTCGTCGGCCAGGCCGTCAAAACCGAGACGAGGAACGTCGGGTTCCGGCGTCTCCTGGCCTGGCTTTTCCTGGAGGCGAAGAACTTCGAATCGGCGTACGGGGTCTACCGCGAGCTCGACGCCCTCACCGGCGCCGCGGGCAAGGAGCTGTTCGCCTTCGGCGTGCGGGCGCTCAACGAGAAGAGTTACGCTGCGGCCTCCAGGGCCTTCTCTGAACTCATCGACAGGCACCCCAATTTCGGCGAGATGCACCGCGCGCGTTATTCCCTTGCACGTTCTCTCGAGGAACTCGATTCCACCGTCTCCTCCGGGGAGGAACCCGGCGTGAAACCGTTCGGCCGGGCGATCGGGATGTACAACCGCATCGTCTTCGACTATCCCAATACAGAAATCGCCGGACAGGCTCTCCTGCGCATCGCCGACATCCAAAAAAACAAACTGGATAATCCCGGGGCCGCCCGGGACATCCTCGAGAAGGTATCGACCGAGTACAAGATCTTCCTCCCCGTCGTGACCGGCGCCCGCCTCTCCCTCGGGGAAATTTACATCGGGCTGGACGACCTGGACCGGGCGGCCAGGGTTCTGCAGGAGGTCGCCGGGAGGCCGCCCTACGGCGGCCCGGACCGCGAACTGGCTGCGCTCCGGCTCGCCGAACTGAATTTTTACCGGCAGATGTACACCCCGGCGATGAAGATCCTCGCGGACCTGATGGAAAATCCCGTCTCGGACGTCACCAACGACGCGATATCGCTCCAGCTGCTCATCAATGAAAACGAAAAGGACAACGCGGAGGCGCTCGCCCGCTACGCCGAGGCCCGGTTGCTCAGGGCCGGCCGCCGGTACGCCGACGCGCTTTCCGTCCTGAACGATGAACTCGCGTCCCGTCCGGGCAACGCGCTCTCCGACAAGCTCGCGTTCATGAAGGGGGAAATATCGCTCGTACTGAAGATGCCGGACGACGCACTCGCGGGTTTTGCCTTCATCGTGGATTCCCTCCCCGAAAGCCTCCTCCGCGACAGGGCGATGTTCAACATGGCTTCGATCTACGAACTCCAAAAGGCGGACAGGGTGAACGCGATCAAAACCTATGAGCTGCTCCTCGAGAAATACCCCAACTCGATACACGCGAACGCGGCGCGCAAGCGGATCCGCATACTCCGGGGTGACAACATATGAAACCCGTCCGCGCGGCCACCGGCATCTCCCTCTGCGCGCTCGCACTCTCCCTGCTCGTCCCGGGAGCGGCGTCCGGCGGCAAGTTCCTCATTCCGATGGACCTCAAACAGTCCAACCACCTGAAAGCGTACGGCATCGCGTACTGGGCGCTCACCCGTAACATCGAGGTGGACTGGCTGCTGAATTACCGTTCGGGTTCGTTTTTGATCGACGGTCTCGACAACGTCAGCGCCGAATGCCGTGTGCGGGGTGTCGCGTACGATGAAATCAGCGGGGCGGAGGCGGCGCGCATCTATGCCGAGATCCAGGCCGAGGACAACAACATGGACGTCGTCCGCCTGGAAAAGGCCCCCAGGATCGCGGTGTACGTTCCCCCCAACACCCTTCCCTGGGACGACGCGGTGACGCTGGCGATGGAATACGCCGAGATCCCCTACGACAAGATCTGGGACGACGAAGTGCTCCGGGACTCCCTCGTCCACTACGACTGGCTGCACCTCCACCACGAGGACTTCACGGGCCAGTACGGAAAATTCTACGCCAGCTTCGCGACGCAGCCGTGGTACACCGAACAGCAGGTGATGTACGAACAGAAGGCGAAGACGAACGGGTTTCGGAAGGTGTCGGAGATGAAGGCCGCCGTCGCGAGGAAAATCAGGAATTACATCGGCGCCGGCGGGTTCATGTTCGCCATGTGCTCGGCGACCGACACCTACGACATCGCACTGGCCGCCGAGGGGGTGGACATCTGCGACTACATGTACGACGGCGATCCGCCGGACCCGGGGTTCCAGGGGAAGCTGGACTACGGCAAAACCCTGGCGTTCACTGATTTCACGCTGGAATCGAACCCGCTGCGGTACGAATACTCCGACATCGATTTCCCGCCGAGCGACATGGTCCAGCTGCTGAACCCCGAGACGGATTATTTCACCCTCTTTGAATTCTCGGCCAAGTACGACCCGGTGCCGACGATGCTCACGCAGGACCACGCGAGCATCATCCGCGGTTTCCTCGGCCAGACGACGAGCTTCAAGAAACCGCTCATCAAGAAGACCATCACGATCCTCGCCGAGAAGGAGGGGACGGACGAGGTGAGGTACATCCACGGGAACTTCGGCCGCGGGACGTTCACGTTTTACGCAGGCCACGACCCGGAAGACTACCAGCACCAGGTCGGGGACCCCCCGACGGACCTCTCCCTGCACAAGAACTCACCCGGATACCGGCTGATCCTCAATAACATCCTCTTTCCCGCCGCGAAAAAGAAGCAGCAGAAGACCTGACCCCGCCCGCGGGCCCGACTTCCTTGCAACTCTCTCCCCAATTTCACTACATTGTGAACCCATGCGCATCGCCATCATCTCCGACATCCATTCGAACCTCGAGGCCCTCAAACGGGCGCTGACGGAAATCGAGAGGGAACATGTGGACGAAATCGTCTGCCTGGGCGATATCGTGGGTTACGGCGCCAACCCCAACGAGTGCGTGGACATCATCAGAAACACCACGACCTCCGTCCTCCTGGGGAACCACGACGAGGCCGCGATAGACCTCTCCAAGACGGAATTCTTCAACCCCTTCGCCAGGATCGCGGCGGAGTGGACCGGCCAGACGCTCACCGAGGAGAACCGGGCGTACATCGCCGGTCTGGAGCTGACTCTTGAAAAACACGGTCTCTTCTTCGTCCACGCCTCCCCCGTCGACCCCGGGGAGTGGAACTACATCCTCACGCCGTCGGACGCCGCCGAAAACTTCGACGCGATGCCCGTCGACGTCGGGTTCGTCGGTCACAGCCACGTTCCGGAGGTGTTCTGCGAGGACCTGTGGACGAGGGAGATCGTGAAAGGTGAGAAATTCATCGTGAACGTGGGGAGCATCGGCCAGCCCCGCGACGGCAATCCCGCGCTCTCCTACGGGATCTTCGACACGGACCTGTGGAGCTACCGCAACGTGCGCCTCGACTACGATATCGAGCTCGCGGCGTTCAAGATCAGGAAGGCCGGCCTCCCGAAAAACCTCGCCGAGCGTCTCTTCGTCGGCAAGTAGTCACTTCTTCGGCGCCGGGGAACCCGGCGATTCCCGGAGCTCCAGCAGCTTGCCCTCAACGAGCTTTTGTTCATCCGCCGAAAGTTTTTCAGCGGCGAGCGACCTGTAGACACCGTACGCCTCGGTGCCGAGGTCCATTTTTTCGAGGGCGTCAGCCATGAGGAGCCGCGAGTCCACCCTCCCGTTCAGCCCGGGTTCGATCCGCAGGATCTCCCTCGACCTGAGCACGCAGGGGCCGTAGAACCCGTTGTCGTGCAGCACGCGGGCGCCGTTCAACCGGAGTTCGTTCAACGATCCCGCGGACGCCTGTTTCGCGGGACCGGCGTCACGGTCACCGGCGCGCGTGGTGGTGGTTTTCTGCATTTCCCCGCCGCCGCCCGACGGCTTCTTCGGGGCGGAACGGACGTCTTCCATCGCGAGTTTCATCAGCAGGTCGCTCCGGGTCATCTCCCGGAGGTCCGCGATGTCCACGATGACATTCGGGGGAAGCCCGACCTTCCTCCGTTCCCCGGCGCCGTCATCGATTGTGATGGTCGCGGAGGAGCCTTCTCCCATCCTGACCGAATCTTCCGGCCGCAGCACATCGCCGACGGCCACCGCCACCCATTCCTCGGCCGCACCGTGACGAACCGTGACGTCCCCCTGCATCGACCCGATCCTGATTCCCGCCGGCGAGGGGTGCACCGCCAGCAGGAGCACCGCCGCGATCGCCGCCGCCCGGAGTTTCCCGGGGAAACCTGCGCGGGGCATTTTGCCCGGTATCCTGGCTGGAGTTCGGACCGGTATTCCGGCTGACGTTTTCATATCGCTGTCTCCTTTAAAATTCAATGTCATGATCCACCACCCTGACCCAGCCACGCATCAGGCCGAAGCCGACTTCGACGTCGTTATAGTACTGCCCGGCGCCGTCCCTCCATGCGCGTTCGAACCCCCTCCGGGTGAGAGTCGTTTCAACGGGGATCCAGAGCGTTGCATGATCGTTCCGGCCGGCGCGCGCGGCCCTGATGACGTACCGTTTCGGGTTGTCGCTGACGAGCGCGGCGTCTTCCGGCGCTATTCCGCTGTCGAACATCACGTAGATGTGCGCGGAGTCGGGGGATCCCGGCGGAATGACGTCGACGAAGGCGGTCCTGATTCCGATGCTCGCGAGCATCGACGAGTAGAGCACGCTCATGTCGTCGCAGTCTCCCCCCTTCAGTGAAAGGGTCTCCGAGGGATACTGCACGTTGTCCTGGCTCCCCCGGGGATCGTTGACGTAGAGGAGCCTTCCGGCCAGGGCATCGAAGAGCCTCCTGGCCCGTTCGAAATTCCGGAGCCTCGCGTCGGTCGTGTCCAAATCCGCCGCCCCCTCGTTCAGAACGGAGCGCGTGAATTTCAGGATCTCCGGGTCGTCCGGCGTAATGAAGAATTTCAAAAGGCCCACGTCGCCGTTCCAGTCGTTTTTCCCCCTGAGCAGGACCCGCGTGGAATACCTGTCCTCGCTCTCACCCGTGCGTACCGCCGAGACGGAGACCTCCCCCTCGCGCACGACCATGGTGCGAAGTCCCTGGACGGCCGAATTCAGCACCGCGAAGAAGGGGACCTCTGCGGTTTCCCCGGCGCCGATGAGGCGGGGCCGGCTCTCGGTCGGCACGTCCATGTAGCGCTCGATGTTGAAACTCACCTTCGCCTCTATCGGCGAGTCCGATTCGTTTTTGATGCGGGCCCGCCCCACCGGCCTGAAGGCGTAGACCCGCGACGACGACGGGTAGATATCGGTCAGCATCTCCACGTATTCGATTTTCGCGACCGGTTCGCGTGTCCGGCCGAGGTGGAGCGTCATACTCAGCGACGCCCGGTCGCCGGTGAAGGGGTTGTACTCGATCCCCCCGATATCGGATCCGGTGAACAACGCGAGGTCGGCGGTCCCCCGCCGGTTCGCCTGGTCGGCGAAAAAGAGTCCGGAGACGCCGATTTCCACGTTCGCCAGCGTGTACGACGCGCCCGCGCTGAAGGCTTCGGCGCGGAAGCGGGAGTCCCCGTTGAGGAAGAGACCGGCGGCTACGTTCAGCTCCGGCGTGACATCCCACGCAGAGCCGGCACGTACCTGCTTCTCGAGGTCCGCGTCCGCGCTGAAGAGGAATCCCGGCACCCCGGACCAGGAGGCCCCTCCCCGGAGGGTTTTGGGGAGGTTGAGCCTGTAGCTGTTCAACTCCTCCGGGATCGTCGATTCGGTGATCCTGAAAAGGGTTTTCGCCGACACTCCGACCCTCCAGTGTGCGGAGGGGTCCCACATGACCCCCCAGTCCACGGCCCAGCTGTTCCCCCTGCTGGTCAGCGGGGTGGAGGTGATGACGTTGTTGGTGTCGATCGAGTACTCGGTGTCGGTGACCTTCTCCTCCAGGAAGTGCGCGCTGAAACCGAGCGAAAGGCCCTCCGCCGCCCGGAAGGCGTACCCGATGGCGAACTGTTCGGAATAGGTCACCTGCTTGTCGAACCGGGTGATGATCGTCGCGTTGGAGTCCTCCACGGTGAACGTCGAGGGTACGATCAGGTCGAGCCTGATCCCCGGCGACACCCTGACGGCCGCCGCGTGGTCGGGGAGGAAACGTTTCCCCGCGGCCGCGTGGTGGAAAGTCAGGTTCTGCTCCCCCGCGTGGAAGAGGAAGTAGTTCGACGTGGAGAGTTCCCAGTCGCGCACCGATGTCAGGCCCGCGGGGTTCCAGTCGATCGCCCCCAGGTCGGCGGCAACGCCCGTGTAGGCCCCGAGCGCCCCCCCCTTCCCGGAGGAGAAATATTGTGCTGGCGATATGGTGGCCGACAGAATCATGGCGAGGAAAGCCGTCAGTATGCGGGAAAGCGGCGCTCGGGTCATCGGGTCACGTCAGCGGATCATCCTGACCAGGATACTGTGTGACGTGAGTGCCTGCACCAGCACGTCGTCGGGAAAACCCCCGAGCGATTCGATCCGGGACGCTTCCGAAAAAAACGTGAAAACGAACCTGTCGCGGGTCGACGGCAGGAGCTTCAGGATCCGCGCCGGGATGACCGCGCCGCCGCTGTTCTTTCCCAACCGGATGTGCAGGATGGGGCGCGAATCGATGCGCGCGTCGCCGGCATTGCTGATCACGAGGTGCACCGCGGCGCCCCCCCCGGTCCATCGTACCCGGAGGTCTTCCGCGGCGGAGACCGGGGTCGCGGGCGTCGGCGACTCGACGACGAGTTTCGGGGGGGCGGTGATCCCCGTCGTGAACGGGGGAAGGGAACCGCTTCCGGTCCCGGTCCACGTATAGTGCATCCCCCCGGCGTACCGGAAACCGCCGTCCCAGCGGTTGTACCGGACGTACTGTACGCCGATGACCGTATCCCCCCCCATCATCCTCCGGACCCGTTTGGCGACCTTGAAGAGGGGGGTCCCGTCGAGGTCCACCGAACCCATGTCGATCGTCGTGAACGTCATCCTGTCCCCGTCGAGCTGGACCGGCGAGTCGAGGTCGAAGAGGATTGCCCGGCCGAGTGTCGCCTCGACGGTCTCCAGCGGCCCGTCGTAGCGCGCACCCGCGATAATGATATGCCCGGCGACTTTCTGCGGCGGGAGGGGAATGATTCCCGCGGAGTCCGCGTCTCCAAGTTCCAGCCCCGGCATCGGCTGGGGAGGGGGAGCGACCACCTCTATCGGCCCACCCGGTCCGCCCCCGACCAGTTCCACCGGCCCCTGTTCCTTGCAGCCGGCGATCAGGGCGACGGCCAGAAACACGGTCGCGGCCGTCATCGGACGCGCCGCATTTGCTCCCGGTATGTTTTGCAGTTTCAGCATCACGTGCCCGTCGATATCAATGTAACCACTTCGTCACCCTTTCTCAAAGGACCGGGCTCCCGCCGTCCCCCCGCGGGAGCCCCGTCCGTATTCCGTCAAAATACCCTGTACGGGACACCCCACCAGCTGACCGAATAGGGTTCCGTGTCGTCGAAAATCGTACCGTGCGTCATCGCGTCCACCGCGACGTGGAAGAACCCGCGGTCCGGCGGTACTCCCCACATCCGTTCGTACGAACGCGTCCATGTGCCGTCACCGTTGTCCTCTTCGGACACGATCCGCATGCGCAGGCGGTGTCTGTGGAACGCGTTGCATCCGAAGCGGAGCGCGACCAGGTCGGTGTCGGCCGACGCGCTCACGACGGTCACCCGCATCGTGAGCTGCTGCCCGTCTGTGAGCTCCGGCACGGGCGGACGATCGTGTCCCGCGGAGTCCGTCATTCCCATCTGCCTCTCCCACCGGTAGCGAAGGAAGTGTGCCAGCGGGTCCGTCACGACGATCGTGTCGCCGCTGGGAAGGAAGAGTTCGACCATCCGGATTTCAATGTCGTCGTTGGGTTCCACCGTACCGCCCTCCACGAGCGAAGTGCCGACGGGGATCCAGTTCCTCCACCACCTGTCGGTGTCGTGCGCGATGCGCCTGAAGAGTACACGCTTCATCGACCTGTCGTGGAATTCCTTTTCGACGGTGACGGTGTCGTCGTTCCCGTTGATACCCCGGATCCTGAAGACGCCGTAGATATCCTTCGTGACGAGGGCGACCGCTGCCGAATCCCCGGATTCGAACGTTACCTCGACGGTGCGGGTGACGCTCCGGATGAAGCGGCCGAACCTCAGCGGCGTGATGTCGGCGGAGATCTTTCCGACGGTCCCGTATTCGGCGGGATACATCTCGCCGTCGTTCATGGTGATCTCGGTGTTCGACGAGAACTCGTCGGCCAGCGCCAGGTACCTGATCGCGGCCTCTTCGTCGTTCACCCCGGCGGGGGGCTGGTTCAGCGGATCGACGATCGAGTCATCCTTCGTGCAGCCGGGCAGGACCAGCAACGCGGCGAACGCCAGTACGCAGGGAAATGTGGTGGACCAGGATGATTTCATGATGTTGCCCTTTCTCTGTTTGTGGAGTATTTTATGTCGTCCCGCCCCCCTGATCCCGGCGCCCGCATGCGACCTCGGATCAGTGCGCGGAACGGGACGACTGTCCCTGCCCAGGATGCCTCAAACGTCATGCCACCAATTGAATATGCAGTATCCGCGCCGGATTCGTGGAAAAATCCGAATGTGGATGTGTCAAGAAGTGCGGGAAAACCGTGCGGTAGTGCGGGAAGGGCGGAATTCCGGCGTTCGATCTTCGCGGGAAACCGGCTCAGGGCTTCCAGACCCCGTCCCTGGCGGCGGTGATGATCCGTTCCAGGGCTCCGTGGTACTTTTTGGGAAGGTTTTTGAACTTGGGTTTCGATCTTTCGAGGACGGTTCCCAGCGGCTGTTCCCGATCGACGAACTCTGTGGCGTTCTGCAGGTACTCCGTCAACTTCTTCCCGATCCTGTCGGCCGCATCCCCGTCCGCCGCAGCGGGGCCCGCCGGATCGAATCCGCCGATCCTGGCCACGGCCCTCCGTTTGTCGAACCCTTCGGCCGCGAACGCCTCGAAGCAGGCACCGCGGAAATATTCCGCCACCGTGCCCCTGTTGAACCCGCCGAGGTCGTCGGCCGTTTCGGAGATCGCGCTGCGGGAGAACCCCTTCTCCCGCAGGGAACGGACCACCAGGTCGCCGGTGTCGCCGGACCCGCGGAGCACGCTGCCGATCTCGTCGGGCAGGTCCCTCAGCCGGAGGAGTGTCCGGCCCTCCGCCTTCGCCAGGAGGACTCCCCGCGTGACGGCGCTCTGGAGTTCCCGGACGTTTCCCGGCCACGCGTAGGAACCGAACGCCCTCATGACGCTTCCGCTGACCGACATCGACGGGTCCTGTTCCCGGAGGAAACTCCCGGCGAGCAGCGGGATATCCTCCGTGCGTTCCCGCAGCGGCGGTATGGAGACCGCCAGCACGTTCAGGCGGTAATACAGGTCCGCCCGGAAGTCTTTCGATTCGACCGCCCCCTTCAGATCCCGGTTCGTCGCGGTGACCACCCTCGCCGACGACGTGAGCGTCACCGTCCCGCCGACGCGCTCGTAGGTCCCGTCCTGGAGGACGCGGAGGAGCTTGACCTGGAACGATTCCGTCGTTTCGCCGATCTCGTCCAGGAAGATCGTCCCCTCCCCCGCGACCCCGAAGCGCCCCTGTTTTTCCCTGATGGCGCCGGTGAAGGCGCCTTTCTCGTGCCCGAAGAGTTCGCTTTCGAGGAGCGTTTCGCTGAGCGCCCCGCAGTTCACGGCCACGAAGGGCTTCCCCCTCCTGGGCGACGATTCGTGGATCGCCCTCGCCACGAGCTCCTTCCCCGATCCGCTCTCTCCCGTGATGAGCACGGTGGCGTCGCTCGCCGCGAGCTTTTCGATGAGGCCGATGACCCGCGCCATCGGCCCGGACCTGTCGTACACGATGCCGAAGGTCTCCGCCGCTCCGGCAGCCGGGGGACCGCCGCCGCCGGACCCCCTGAAGGGTTCGAGGTCGTCGCTCAACTGCGTCAGCCTGGCGATTTCATTTCTGTATTCTTCGATCTGGTCGCCGAGTTGCGTGGTACGGGCGTCGTCCCCCCTGGCCCGGAGCGATTCGAATTCCCGCCGGAGCGTTTCGATTTTCAACTCTTTTTCCCGCACTGTTCCGAGGATCCTCAGTTTCTCCTCTTCGAGGCTCGCGATACGGCCTCCCGACAGCCGGTGGCTGAACATCAGCATCGTGACCGTCAGTACCGCCCCGGTGAACCAGCAGACGAAAAGCGGCATGACGAACGACGCGTTCGCGAAGAGCACGAACGACAGGGCGGTATAGAACCCGAGCATCGAGAACACGCCCAGGACCCCTCGCGCCGCACGCCCCGGGGAAATCATCACCGAGGCGGCCGCTCCCAGCAGGAGAAGGATCAGGGCAACGCCGGCCTGCGGAGCGCGCCGCAGGAACCTGTCGTGGAGGGCGTTGTCGATGAACAGGGCGTGCAGTCCGACGGCAGGGAAGAGCGTGCCGAAGGGGGAATCCACGAAGGGGCTGCGTCCTCCGGCGACCACGCCGATGAGGACTGTTTTGTCCTTCATGGCGGTCTCCGGGGCGTGGGGGGCGCCGGCGCGTACGCGTTCGTCGTACGCCCTGAGGAAATCCAGGAAAGAATATGTCGTGAGTGAACGGGCCCCGCCGGTAAAGTTCAGTTCCACGTCGCCGTTCCCGTCGTACGGTATCCGGTACGTCCGCGCAGTGTCCGCAAGCGTCAGGGTGCCCCCTTCGGCGGTGATCCTCACGGGGCCCGAGATGGAATGCCGGAGTACCTCCAGGCTGAAGAGGGGGGCCGGCGCCGACGGCGGACCGATGTAGAGGGGAAGGGCGAGCTCGTCGGTGAGGTTCGTGTGCCCGAGGCCCGAGGCGCCTTCGAGAAACGACTTCAGCGGGAGGGTGAAATGTCGGCCCATCCTCCAGGGGCCTCCGCCCGCCACGCCGTGCGTGAAGCGTCCGGGGAAACCCGTCGCGGCCGCGCCCGTATCGGTGACCCCGGGGGCGGACAGCGAGCGGAAATAGCCGCTCATGACCACGTTGCCCGACGAGGCGATGACCGACGCCAGGAGGTCGTTGTATTCCGGTGCGGAGGACCCGGGGTCGGTCAGTCCCAGGTCGATGCCGACCACCCGCGCGCCGAGGTCGCGGAGGGCGCTGACGGCGAGGGCGTAGTAACTCCTCTTTACCGGGAAACCGCCGAGGGCGTCGATGTCATCGGCGGTCAGGGCGATCACGACCACCGACGTATCCACCGGCCCCTCCCCGCGCACGCGGTACAGCCAGGGAAGCATGCCCTTCTCGACGCCGTCGAAGAAACCGGGCGCAAAAACATAAAAGGCGATGCAACAGAGCACCGCCGTCATCCCGACCTTCGCACGTTCGATGACGTTTCGCGTCATGCCCGGCTCATTGCCTGGTGAGGTTCCTCGGGGAGAGCCACGTCAGGGGATTCTGCGTTTCGCGCCCCCTCCAGACCTCGAAATGCACAAGCGGTCCGTCGATCCCCTCGCCGCTCTGCCCGAGGGCCTGGCCCGCCTTCACCTTCTGACCCTCTTCCACCGTGATGTCCTCGAGGTGCGCGTAGACCGTCCGGTACCCGCCGTCGTGGGCCACGATCACGAGGTTGCCGTACGACGGAAGCCACCAGATGGTCGAGACCTCACCCGGGGCGACCGCCGCCACCGCGGTCCCCGACGACACGCCGATGTCGATTCCCTTGTTGTCGGTGATCGTGTGGAGTACGGGATGCTGCTGCTTCCCGTACCGGGCGACGATCTTTCCCCCCTCCACCGGCCACCGGAGCCTCCCTTTCGCCGCCTCGAACGGCCCCCCTCCCACGATTTCCGCAGATGCGGGCCCGCCCGCGGCGGCTTTCCTCCTGTTGGCGGCTTCGATGAGCGCGGCGATCTTCCTTTCGACGTCCTTGAAATCTTTCTTCCGCCGGTCGATTTCCCCCTGGTATTTTTTCTTGTCCTTCCTGATGGCCGAGAGTATCTGCTTCTTCTTCTTCGTCATCGTGCGGAGCCGGCCCTGTTCGGCCGACTTGTCCGCGATGACGCTTTTCCGTTCGTTCAGTTTTTTCGAGAGGGCCGCCTGTTGTTCCTCGAGCTCGGCTTTTTTCGCGGATACCTCCGCCAGGTCCTCCTTTCGCTGTTCGGAGAAGCGCTGGAGGTATTCCGCCCGGATGATGAACCGGTTGAAGGACCCCGCGGTGAGCAGGAGTTCCAGGTCGGCGGTCCGGCCTTTCAGGTATGCGCTTCGAACGTACCCGGCGTACTGCTGTTTCAGGTGGTCGATCCTTTCGGAAAGGGCGGACACGGAGTTTTCCGCCGAATCGATCGAGGCCGCGAGCGCCTCCTCCTCCCGGTGGAGCCTCCTGATCAGTTTCTTGAGGACAGTTTCCTTCCGGTTGTAGTTGTCGAGCTGTCCGAGCGTGAGGTTCTCCTTCTTCTCCTTGCTGCGGATCTTTTTTTCGTACTCCTGGATTTCGTTACGGAGTTTTTCCAGCTGGGACTGTTTGCTCCTGAGCTCCTTCTGGAACGCACCGGCCGCCGGGGGAAAGACCGCCGGAAGGATCAACAGCGCCAGCGCTATGTGGACCGCCGGACGGTTCACCGGTAGAAGATATCGGCGGATTTGGGCAGGGTGAAGGAACAGGAGACGGGGACGTTGATCTCCATTCCCGAGTAGGCGACCGTGATGCTCCGTCGTTCCCCGGGGAAGATGACCCTCAGCAGGCGGGGGACGACCATGGGCCCCGTTTCGTCCGGCTCGGAGGCGATGGCGGTGAGCGTGGGGCGCCCGGAGGCATCGAGGACCCGGTAGCTCGTCACGAAGTACTCCTCCCCGTCGACGCGGTATTCCCGGGTGCCAGCGCCGGAGCGGTACACGAGGATATATCCCCCGTCCCCCGTCCTGAACGATTCCAGGGAATCCCCTCCCGGAGTGAAAAATTCCCCCGTGAATGCCCGGAGCACCTCGTCGAATTTCATCCGG
>QJVY01000062.1 GCA_003235555.1 Ignavibacteria bacterium
CCTTTCAGGGGACTCAAACCCGCCGACCGGAACTCACCGGCGATGAAATCCGAGGCCCGTTCACTTTCCGGGGTGAAACTCCCCCGTCCGCGCAATTCGTCGGCCGCCAGGAAGGAGAGTATCCGGGCTGTTTCGGCCGTGTCGGGGATGACGCCCCTCCCATCGGGAGTGCGTGAATCCCGCCCCCCTGTTTGCGCCTCTACGTGGAGGAAGCAGAGAAAAATAAGGGAAAAAACGAAGCGCCGGTGTGTGCGCTCCCGGCGGAATGTTCCCGGGATATTCATTCTCGAAATCGCGGATTGACGCTTTATGTGGGTCGACGGCTCCATTGCTGACGTGGTGTTCTGATCAGACAATGTAACCACCGTGTCATCCAAATCAAAAAAAAACCCGGCCGTCGAAAAACGGCCGGGTCGGTTCCTGCGAAGAAGGAGCGATTAATACATGTCGCCCATTCCGCCCGGGGGCATGGCCGGTCCGGGTTTTTCCTTCTCTTTCATCTCGACGATGGTCGCCATGGTCGTCAGCAGCAGGCCGGCGACGCTGGCGGCGTTTTCGAGCGCCACCCTCGCCACCTTCGTCGGATCGATGACGCCCGCGGAGATCAGATTTTCGAACTCCTCGGTCAGGGCGTTGAAGCCGTAATCGTCCTTGCCCTTGCGGACGTCGTTGAGGATGACCGACGCCTCGAGACCGGCGTTCTCGACGATCATGCGCAGGGGCTCTTCGAGCGCCTTGCGGATGATATCGATGCCGATCTTCTGATCGGCGACGTCGGATTTGAGGGCGTCAAGCTTGTTCTGGATGCGGACGAAGGCGACACCGCCGCCGGGGATGATCCCCTCTTCGACCGCCGCACGGGTGGCGTGCAGGGCGTCTTCGACGCGCGCCTTCTTTTCCTTCATCTCGACCTCGGTGGCCGCGCCGACCTGGAGCACCGCCACGCCGCCGGAGAGCTTCGCCAGGCGTTCCTGGAGCTTCTCCTTGTCATAGTCAGAGGTGGTCTTTTCGACCTGCGCCTTGATTTCATTGATGCGTTTCTTGATGTCGTCCTTCTTCCCGGCCCCCTCGACGATGGTCGTGTTGTCCTTGTCGATGCTGATCCGCTTGGCGGTGCCAAGATATGACAGCTGGGCGTTTTCCAGCTTGAAGCCCTTCTCGTCGGAGATGACCGTGCCACCCGTGAGGACCGCGATGTCCTCGAGCATGGCCTTGCGCCTGTCGCCGAACCCGGGGGCCTTCACGGCCGCGATTTTCAGCGTCCCGCGGAGCTTGTTCACCACGAGCGTGGCGAGCGCCTCGCCCTCGATGTCCTCGGCGATGATGAGCATGGAGCGACCCGACTGTGCGGTCTTCTCGAGAATCGGGAGGAGGTCCTTCATGACGCTGATCTTCTTGTCGTAGATCAGGATGTAGGGGGTTTCCAGGACCGTTTCCATCGTTTCGGCGTCGGTGACGAAATAGGGGGAGAGGTACCCGCGGTCAAACTGCATGCCCTCCACCCACTCGACGGCCGTTTCGGTGCCCTTGGCTTCCTCGACGGTGATGACGCCGTCCTTGCCGACCCTCTCCATCGCGTTGGCGATCAGGTCCCCGATGGTCTTGTCGTTGTTCGCGGAGATGGCGCCCACCTGCGCGATCTTGCCGCGGTCGTCGCCGACCTTTTTCGAGACTTTCTTCAGCTCTTCGACCACCTTGGACACGGCGATGTCGATGCCCCTCTTGAGGTCCATCGGGTTCGCACCGGCGGTGACGTTTTTCATCCCCTCCCGGACGATCGCCTGCGCGAGCACGGTCGCGGTGGTGGTGCCGTCGCCGGCCACGTCTGAAGTCTTGCTGGCGACCTCCCGGACCATCTGGGCGCCCATGTTCTCGATCGGATCTTCGAGTTCGATTTCCTTGGCAACGGTCACGCCGTCCTTGGTGACGGTCGGCGCGCCGAATTTCTTGTCGATGACGACATTGCGGCCCTTCGGGCCGAGCGTCGCCTTCACGGCATTGGCGAGGACGTCAACGCCCCTTTTCAATCCCGCGCGGGCGTCCGCGTCGAATGTGATGATTTTTGCAGCCATGTGAATTCTCCTTTAAATGATAAAGTCTGTTGAAATTGTGGAGGGCCCGGAATGGTACCCGGGGATCCCGTTTAGACCACGGCGAATACGTCGCTCTCGCGCATGATCAGGTACTCTTTCCCGTCGATTGTGGTTTCGGTGCCGGAATACTTTCCGTAGAGAACCTTGTCCCCCACTTTCACGTCGAGGTTGATCACCTTTCCCTCATCCGACCTGCGTCCGGGACCGACCGCAACGACTTCTCCCACGACCGGTTTTTCCTTCGCCGTGTCGGGAAGGATGATCCCGCCCTTGGTCTTATCTTCTGCGGGCGAGGGTTTGATCAGGATCCGATCGCCAAGCGGTTTAATCTTCATACACTATCTCCTTAATTGATGCTGTTGTTGGGGTATTTTGAGTATTCGATTCGAGTATGGGCCAAACCGGGGTTTTGAGGGTAAATACCCCCCGGAGGTCACGCTTCTGTAACCGCTAATACCTCAATAAGCGTGCCACAGAAAGCCGTCTAAAAATCCCCTTTTTTTGAATTTTTAGGGGAACGGAAGGAAACAGGGCACTGACGAGATGTCAGTTTTTCCTGAAATTCATCAAAAAAGGCAGGTCTGCGTGACAAATCAGCCGAAGCGTCACAATCAGGAGTGTTCCCCCCAGACTTCCCGGAGCGAGTCCGATATCTCCCCGAGGGTCGCATAGGCGCTCACACATTCAAGGATCGCGGGTATCGTGTTCGCCATTCCCGAGGCGGCCTCGCGAAGGCCGTCCAGCCTCTGCTTTACGAGGGCTGAATCCCTGGTCGATCTGAGCTTCTTCAATTTAGCCGTCTGCTGACGGCGGATACCCTCGTCGACCGTGAAGAGGCCCGTCGGGGCGTCGTCCCCCTCGACAAATGAATTCACCCCTACCACGAGCTTTTCCTTTTTCTCTATGGAGGACTGATACTCGTAGGCGCTCCGGGCGATCCGTTCCTGGTAAAAACCCTTGCGGATCGCTTCGACGGCTCCGCCCAGCGCGTCGATTTTCCCGATAAGCTCCGCGGCCGCCGATTCCATCCCGTCGGTGAGCGCCTCGAGATGGTAGGCGCCGCCGAGGGGATCGATGGCATCGGTCACGCCGGTTTCGTTCGCGATGACCTGCTGCGTGCGCAGGGCGAGGCGCGCGGCCTCCTCCGAGGGGAGCGCGAGCGCCTCGTCGCGCCCGTTCGTGTGGAGCGACTGGCACCCCCCGAGGATGGCGGAGAGCGCCTGCAGGGCCACCCTCACCACATTATTGTCGATCTGCTGCGCCGTCAGCGTCGAACCGCCGGTCTGCGCGTGAAACCGGAGTTTCATCGCCTCCGGATTGGTGGCCCCGAACCGGTTTTTCATCGTGCGGGCCCAGAGGCGCCTCGCCGCCCTGAACTTTGCGACCTCCTCGAAAAAATTATTGTGCGCGTTGAAGAAGAACGACAGCTGTTTCCCGAACGTATTGACGTCCAGACCCGCCGCGACGGCGGCCTCCACGTAGGCGACAGCGTTCGCGAGCGTGAACGCCAGCTCCTCCACGGCGGTGGATCCCGCCTCGCGGATGTGATATCCGCTGATGGAAATGGTGTTCCACCGCGGCACGTGTTCCCCGCACCAGCGGAAAATATCGGTCACCAGCCGCATGGACGGTCCCGGCGGGTAGATGTATGTCCCCCTCGCGACGTACTCCTTGAGGATATCGTTCTGGATCGTCCCCGAGATCTTCGAGATGTCTGCGCCCTGCTTCCGGGCGATCGCCACGTACATCGTGAGGAGTATGGCCGCCGTGGAGTTGATCGTCATCGAGGTCGTGATGTCCCCGAGGGGGATGCCGTCGAAAAGCTCCTCCATGTCCTGGAGCGAATCGATGGCGACACCCACCTTCCCCACCTCCCCTTCCGCCATCGGATGGTCCGAGTCGTACCCCATCTGCGTGGGAAGGTCAAACGCCACGCTCAGTCCCGTCGTCCCCTGTTCCAGCAGGTAACGGTAGCGGCGGTTGGATTCCGACGCCGAGGCGAAGCCGGCATACTGGCGCATCGTCCAGAACCGGCCCCGGTACATGGAGGGGTAGACTCCCCTGGTGAAGGGATACGCGCCGGGGAACCCGAGCGAACCGTACCCCCACTCCGGGCGCGGAAGGCCAATGCGGCCGACCGGGAGACCTGAATCGGTGCTGAAATCCGTTTTCCGTTCGGGTGATTTTTTCAGCGCCGGCTTCAGGACCCCTTCCTCCCAATCCGAGAGCAGCTTCTCGAGCGAATCCATCCTGTCGTCGTCAGAATATTAGAATTTCCGGTGTATTGTACGGATTTCCCCCCCGAGTTTCAAGAACGGTCCCCCGATGAGGCGAAGATCCGGTCCGGGGTCCCGCCACGGTCTTACCTCCATTGCACCCGTTCCCAGCGCGTTCCGTCGGACTCGAACACCAGCGCGCCGGAGAGGTCCGTGCGTTCGACGATGCTGCCGGCCTCCGCATACCGTCCGGTGACGACCCCCGACGGATGTCCGAACTTGTTTCCCTCCCCGACCGAGATCACTGTAATCTCCGGTCCGACCCCCGCGATGAATTCCGGTGTGCTGCTGGTGATACTCCCGTGGTGGCCCGCCTTGAGGAGGCCGGCCCGCAGGAAGTCACCGTACCGGGCCACGATTTCCGACTCCGCGCCGTCCTCCGCATCCCCGGTGAAGAGGGCCGCCGTCTCCCCGTAGCGGATGTCGAGGACAACCGACTGTTCGTTCAAACCCGACAGTCGTACGCCCGACAGGGTGTCTGGCCAGAGGACGTAGACGCCCGCCGGGAGCCCGCCGCCCAGGCGGTCGCCCGTGGCCAGCACGCGTCTCGGAACTCGGAGGGAATCGACAAGCGTTCGGTATTCGCGGTAAAGGGACGATTCCGCCCCAGGGCCGCCTTCAATGACTTCCCCCACGGTCACCCCCCTCAGCACGGCGGGAATGCCTCCGAGGTGATCACTGTGCGGATGAGAAACGACGATCATGTCGATGTGGTCGATCCCCTTATATTCCAGGAAAGGAAGGACGACCCTCTCCCCGGCGTCGTATGAAAACGTCTTCGGGCCCCCGTCTATGAGCATGGTCCGCCCCCCCGGGAACTCCAGGAAGGCCGCGTCCCCCTGCCCCACGTCCAGGAACGTGATCCTGAGGACCTCCCGCTGCGGGCCGCTCAGCACCCACGAATAGAGGACGATGTTCGTGACCACGAGCGACCCGAGAAGAACCGGCTTCCAGTTCTTTTTCGAGAAGGCGTCCATCAGCACGTACAACACGCCGTAGACGGTCCCCACCGACAGGAGTGAGAGACGGAAATTCACCATCGCGTAGGGAAAACCGGCGAAAAACTCCACCAGGCGGAAGGTCAGCCAGGCGGAGACCTCCGCCCCGGCCGCGTAGACCGACGCGACCCAGGTCGAGATGAACGATGCGGCGACCGTCAGCATCCCGAGAACGAGAGCGAGACTGCTGAGCGGTACGATGATGATGTTCGCCAGGAATCCAACGACGGAAACACGCCCGAAATAATAAGCCACGATCGGCGCCGTTCCCAGTCCCGCCGCCAGTGACACCGCCACACCCTTCCAGACCAGGTCGAGGATCCGCACCCGGGAGACCCGCGCGGTGAAGGCCGGAAAGGCGCCGATGATCACCGGATAGAGGGTGACGATCGCGACGACCGCGGAAAACGACAGGAGGAATCCGGCGTCGAACAGCTGGCGGGGACTCGCGAGGAGGATCAGGACGGCCGCGATCCCGAGAGCGTTGAAGATATCCGCCCGCCGCTGCGTGACCCTGGCTCCCAGGAGGACGATGCACATGATACCCGCCCTCGTGACGGAGGGGGAAGCGCCCGTGAGAAGAACATAATACCCCAGGGCCAGGGCGACGAGGACGAACCGCGGCTTCTCGGGGATTCGCACGATCGTGAGAAAGGCGGCGAGAAGCATTGCCACGATCACCACCTGCTGCCCGGAAATCGCCAGCAGGTGCATCACCCCCACGGTCACGAAATCCGCCTTCAGGTCGGAGGGGACCTCGTTCCGTTCACCGAGGATGAGCCCGTTGAGGAATCTCGCTTCCCGGTCGTTCACGAGTGACCGGAGGTGGTCCGACAGCACCTTCCGGACGGGCAGGACGAAAGCGTTCATGAAGCCGCGGCCGCTCATACCGCCGGTGACGATATTTCCCGGACTTCGCACGTTCATCCGGCCGGAGATTCCCGCCAGTTCGTAATACGCCGCCCAGTCGACCTCACCGGGGTTCCGGGCCGGCGAGGGAGGACGGAGGACGCCGCGGAGAACGACCTCCCTTCCGGGCACCAATTCGCTGAGCGTGCCGGCCCTCAGCGCCGCGCCGCTCACCGCCAGCAGGATGCGTCCGCCGACCCCTTCGGCCCCGTCGGGTCCGGCGATCGATCGGGCTTCCACGAGAAATCGAGCGGACGGCCGGGAGCTCCCCCTCGGTTCGAGGACCACCCCCGCGATGACGACCGTGTCGGCCGTTCGGGACGCCCTGAGGTCGCGGGGGCCGGTGAGATGGAGCTCCATCGACAGCAGAAGCGCCCCGAACGAACAGATCGTCAGCGAGAGCAGGACCGCCGCCGTCGAACCCGGATGCCTCCCGGCCACCGCGGGAACGACCGTGAGAACGAAAAAAAAGAGGGTGACAAGGAAAACGGGACCCGGGGGAAGATGGAACATCCGTGCGGCGACGATGCCGGCAGCCATCGGCAGGAGAATTTTTATCGCGGGCCGGTCCTTCACGCGCCGGCGGACCCTCCCGCGTCGAAGTGACCGAGGATGATTCCACGGATACCGGTCAGATCGCGCACGCCCGCCGCAACCTCCCCGAGGGGTGCACCGGTCGTGACCAGCGGGACCGGATTCAGCGTGTGGGTCTTTACGGAGATGTCCTCGAGGTTCCCATGGTCACTCGTGATCAGGAGCGCGTGGCCCCTGGCCATGATTTTCTCCGCCAGCGAGCCGATGAAACGGTCGAGTATCGGAAGGATGACTTCAACCCGTGCGCCGGCGCGGCCGTGTCCCGCGTGGTCGGTCAGGTAATATTCGTACATGACGAAGTCGGTCTCCTCCAGCACCCGTACGGCGACATCGGCTGCCTGTTCGGGAGAAACCTCCGGGACATCCGGGTACCCCATCCTCCTCCACCCCTCCGATGTACAGTCGGCCGAGAGCGCCCTTCCGGCGGTGAGCTCCACCCCCGTATTCAGGGAGTTTCCGGCCATCCGCCAGGCTGTCGGAAACGCACCCGTCAGGTTCGGATGGCGTCCGAGGTACTCGAAGTACTGCCGGGGATAGGCGTTGAGGTATGCACAGGTGATTCCGCGCAGCGTCAGCGCACGGAAAAAATTCTTTTCCCGGATCAGGGGGCGAAGCGTGGAATGGGGGTATGGGCCGAAATGACGTCCGAGGACGGCCGGCGCATTGTCTCCCGTGAGGATAGTGGTCTGGCCGGTCCCGCTCTGGGGCAAACCCGCGACACCCTGGGTGGCGTCGATCGCGGAGACGTTCACTCCCCCGGCGGTGCGCATCCCCTCCCCAGGGTGAAAAACGCGTTCGCCGAGGATCCGCCCGGTCGCCGGCATGGTGAACTCCTCGAAGGGATTCCCGGGGGCGCCCGGGGGAGCAACTCCGACCCCGTCGAGGAAGAGAAAAAAAAGGTGCGGGCGGGGGGTCGCCCGGCGCATCGGAAAGGGGTCCGGCATCGCGTGGCCCTCGGACTTCACGCCGCCGGTCCGGCCTCCCGCGGGGACTCGACCAGGAGCGTCACGGGCCCGTCGTTCTCGAGGGAGACCATCATCATCGCCCCGAAGGTCCCGGTCCGGACGCGTCCGGGTCCGAGTTCCGCCGTCAGGACGTCGACGAACCGTTCATAGAGTGTTTCGGCCGGCCCGGGCTCCGCCGCCATGACGTAGGCCGGACGGTTTCCCTTTGACGCGTCCCCGTAGAGTGTGAACTGCGAGACCACGAGGGCCTCCCCGCCGGTCTGCCGGAGCGAAATGTTCATCCGGTCTTCCGAATCCGGAAACACCCGGAGCGCGGCGCATTTTCTCGCAAGCCAATCCGCGTCTCCCGGCCCGTCGGTGCGGCTCACGCCGAGGAAGATCAACAGGCCGGGGCCGGTCCTCCCCACAGATTTCCCCGCCACGGTCACCTCAGCGCGGCGTACCCGCTGGATCAGTGCTCTCATGGAGTGTCGGTCAATATCCCTGACATGCTCATTCGGGGCTTCCCCGCACCCCACGGACGATCCGTTCGATTCCCGAGAGGTCGGAGATGATCCGCACCTCGGCGATCCCCTGTTCGCGGAAGATCCGTTCCACGACCCTTGCCTGGTTGAAGGCGGTTTCCACCATGACCACCCCGCCCGGTTCGACGAGGCGAGCGGCCGCATCTGCAAGCCTCCTGAAAAACGTCAGACCGTCGCCACCGTCGGTGGTGGCGACGCCGGGTTCGAAGAGGCGGACTTCCGCGTCGAGTCCCTCGATGTCCGCAGCCGGGATGTAGGGGGGATTGGACAACAGGGCGTGAAAGCTGTTCTCCCGGAAGGGGAGTCTTCCCCCGGCGATGTCGCCGCGCACGAGGGGGACCTTCCCGGAGAGGCCGTGCCGCCCGACGTTCAGAGCGGCCACCTCCAGTGCGTCGCCGCTCACGTCCAGGCCCACCACGGACACCTGCGGAAGGTAGTGTGCGAGGGAGACGGCGATGTTCCCGGAGCCCGTACCGACGTCCAGGATGTTCATCGGCGATGGACCCCTTCGCCGGGAATAGAAGAGCATCTCCTCGACGAGCACCTCGGTTTCCGGGCGGGGAATGAGAACCCTCCGGTCGACTGAAAATTTCAGGCCCATGAAATCCGCCTCCCCGACGATATACTGCACCGGTTCATGTGCGAGACGCCTCTTGATCGCGGCCACGAACCGGTCCATCTCGTCGCGCTGGAGGATTTTGTCGAAATCGAGGTAGAGGCGGATCCGTTCGCAATCGAGGACGTGGCACAACAGGAGCTCCGCGCTGAGCCTCGACTCGTCGATCCTTCCCTTCCGGAGGACGTCCCGCGCCCACCGCAGGGTCGACAGGATCGTGGAAGGCGGGGGGAGCAGGTCGGGCGGATCAACCATCTCGGTTCGGCGGCCCTCCACCGGGGGGGTCAGGCATCTTCCCGTCGGAGAAAGAGGAGCGTGATGTCATCATACTGTCCGGCGGCCCCCGCAAACGTCGTCACCGCGTTCACGAACGAATCCTTCACCGCTTCGACCGGATCCCCCTCCGAGGCGGACAGCATCTCATCGATGCGTCCCTCCCCGAATTCCTCCCCCGACGGACTCATCGCCTCGCTCACGCCGTCGGTATAGAGGCAGAGCGTGTCGCCCGGGCGGAGCTCCACGGTCGCCTGGTCGTAGGGGGACTGCGTCGCCATGACTCCGAGTATCAGGCCCCCGCGGTCGAGGCGTTCGAGGCCGCCCCCTTTCCGGCAGAGCACCGGCGGGTTGTGGCCGGCGTTGACATAGGTGAAAGTACCGTCGCCTTCCGACAGGATGCCCCAGAAAAACGTGATGAACCGCCCGTGGTTCGTGTTCTGGACCATGAGATCGTTCACGCGGCCCGTCAGCTCCGAAAGGCTGAGGTCGAGCGGAACGAGGGCCCGGATCGACGCCTGAAGGCTCGCCATCAGCAGCGAGGCGGGGGTACCCTTGCCCGAGACGTCGCCGATGGCGAAGACCCACCTTCCACCGCCCAGCGGTATGACGTCGTAATAATCCCCCCCGACCTGCTTGGAGGAAATATTCACCGCGGCCATGCTGAATCCCCGGACCTTCGGGAGGTCCGCCGGGAGGAGGCCCCGCTGGATCTCCCGGGCGATGAGGAGTTCATCCTCGAGTTTCTGTTTGTCGAGCGCCTCCCGGAAGAGCCTGGTGTTCTCGAGGGCGATGACAGCGAGGTTCCCCAGGGAGGAGAGAAAGTCGAGGTCCGCCTGGGAATAGGTCCGGTCGTTCATTCGTCCGCCGACGCCGAAGACCCCCTTCAGCTCGTTCCGGGCCCTCAGGGGAATGACCGCCTCGATGCCGATCCCCCCGAGGAGATCCCTGGGGCCGCGCCCGGACGGCCCCGTGAGCGTGCTGACGATGACGGGTTCCTTCAGGCCGCCCAGGTAGCGGTTGAGCCCGGCGGGGATATCCCCGTCGATTTTCCTGAGTACGTGGACGAGACCGTCCCCCCGCCGCAGCGAGAGGAAACACCGGTGAGCCCCGATCTGTCCCATGACGGAAAACATCAGCAATTTGACCATGCGCTCGGGGTCGAGGACCGCGTTGAGTTCCTTGCTCAGTTCGAACAGCGTGTTGAGTTCCTGTATTTTCCGGTTCAGCGCGCGGTTCGAGAGGTCCACCTCCGCGTAGGCCGTGGCCCGTACGATCGAGACAGCCGCGATATTGGCAAGCGACGTCAGGTATTCCACCTGTTCAATCGAGAGTTTCCTCCGGATCTGCCCGGGGGCGAATCCCACGAGGCCCACCACGCGTTCTCCCTCGGTCATGGGAATGATCGTCCTGATCCCGTGTGCGCTGAAAAACTTCGCCCATCGCGACCGCGCGGCGCCCTCGGTTGCGGGGACCGAAATCAATTTCCTGGGGATTCTCCTGATGACGATTTCCGTGCCGAGCAGGCCGTGGTCGAGCCCGCGAACGCTGCGGATCCGGAAGGAGGTTTCCTCGCTCCCGAGCAGGACGACACCCCGCAGGGAGAGGAGTTTCCCCATGATCGTCAGCAGGAGGTGTCCGAGGATGAAGCCGAGGTCGGTGGAGGAGTTGATGATCGAACTGAATTCGAACAGCGACCTGAAATCGAACCGTCGCTGGAATTCGGAGGTGGTGTCCCTGGGGAGGAATTTTTTCCGGGTACTCATGACAGGCGGATGGCCGTCAGGGGGATGAATGGAACTTCACGAGGTGCACTTCGTACCTGGAGCCGTTTCCCTGCTTATAGAACACCTTGTCCATGAGCGACCTGATCAGGTGGAGTCCGAGCCCCCCCTTGCGGTAGTGGCTGAGGTACTCCTTCATGTCCGGCGATTTGATCGTGTCGGGATCGAACGACTCCCCGTCGTGGGTGATCACGATTTCCATCTCATCCCGCCGGGGGATGATGCGGATGTCGATCTCCCGGTCGGGGGCGTTCGCGTACGCGTGCTTGATGACGTTGGTGCAGGCCTCGTCGCAGCAGAGGGCGATCGTATGGACGACCTCGTCCCGGAACCCGGCGTCGCGGGCCCGGTCGGAAACGAAATCCCGCACCTCGCGCAGCCTGTCGGTGCTGCTGTTGATCGTCAGCCGCATGCCCGTTTTTTTCTCGTTCCGGTTCATGGTCGCATGTGCGCGCGTCGCGTCACTTTCCCGCTTTCGGCGGCTTCCCGGTTTCCTGGAATTTTTTCACTGCGTCCGCCTCGTCGGGCGTGATCTCGTAGAGAAGGGGAAAACCGAGGAGATCGAAGACGTTGAAGACCTTCGGAGACATGTTCGACAATTTGATGTCGCCCTGGTTCCGTCTCACGTCCTCGATGTAGGCCATGAACACCCCGAGGCCGGCGCTGCTGATATACGTCAGGTCCCGGCAATTGACGATGATCCGGAACCTGTTCGTGTCGATCAGCGACTGGAACGTCTTCTCCAGCTCGGGGGCCGTGTGCGCGTCGAGGTACCCCTTCAGGTCCAGGACATTGATGGCGTTGTTTTCCCGGTGTTCTATTTTGAATGTGCTCATAAACCGTTCCTCTAGTGGTGGTGCAAGTTTACAGATGGATGAGACTGCCTCTTGAGCCATTTCAGGACTACGATCGTGAGGTCGTCGTCCGGTGCCTTGTGGCCCATATGCGTGTCGACCGCGAGGACGATCTGGTCCCTGATGTCAAGAGCGCTGCCGGAACCCGATTCTGCGACGATCCCCTCGAGCTTTGCGTAGCCGAACTCCTCGCCGTTCTCCGGCCGGGCCTCGGTGACCCCGTCGGTGTAGAAGACCGCCACGTCACCGTACGACAGGCTGATTTCGTCCTCGGTGATCGTGCGTGAAAAAAACTCCCTCGACCCCATGCCCACGCCGAGGCCGGTGGGTTTCACGAACCTGGTGCCGTTACCCGAGAGAAAGATCATCGGGCAGTGGCCCGCCCGGGCCACCTTCATCACCCCGGTACGGACGTTCACGATCGCGTAGATCAGACTGATGAAGGTCCGGCGGTCCATCGTCCCCAGAAGCGCGGAATGGGCCTCGGCGAGGAATTCGCTCGGCGAACGGTGCAGCCTGCTCAGGGAGAGGAAAATCCCCTTCATTTCCGCCATGAAGAGCGCGGCGGACACCCCCTTCCCGGAGACGTCCCCGACGATGACTCCCAGGTGTTCGTCGTCGAGCATCGTGAAGTCGTAGTAATCGCCCCCCACCTCGAAGGCCGGCGTCGACAGCGCTTCGATCTGGACCTCCTCGATCGAGGGCAGCTCCTGCGGGAGGAGCTTCCGCTGCATCTCCTGGGCGAGAAGCATCTCGCGCATCAGGCGTTCCCGTTCCAGGGATTTCTCGATCAGCCGGGAATTTTCCAGCGCGATGGTGACCTGGTCGGCAAACGCCGACAGCACGTCCGCGTCCTCCCCGTCGAAGCCGAACTCCATCGTCTTCGTGGCGTAGAGGATCCCGATGACCTCATCATGGGACACCAGGGGGACGATCGCCATCGAATTGATCTTCCCGGCGACGGTCTTCACGTGTTTCGTCCGGTCGTCCGCCGCGACCTGGTCTATCACCACCGCTTTGCGGGATTCCCGCACGACGCGGCGAATGGCGCCCCCGTCGTGCCCGGTGATGGCCTCGATGTCCTGGATGTTGATGTTCTGCAGCGCCACCGTCCTCACCGTGGCGGCCCCGGCGTTACCGCCGGTCCTCGCCCTGGCGATGGAAGTCGCTTCCTCCCCCTCCCGGACCTCCAGCCACGCACTCGCCGCCTCACAGACCTCCAGTGTCATCCTGGTGACGAGGTCGGTGAGTTCATGGAAATCGAAGACCCTGGTGATGAGTTTCCCCAGGTTGTGGAGCGACAGGACCTCGATATTCTTCCGGTCGAACGCCTCGGCCGTCGGGAGGTGGAACAGCGTGCTGACGAACGTCATGCCGAAATACGTCGCCGCGAAGAGCGTCGTCCCGGCGATGAACGTCTCGAGCTGCCGGGAATAATAGGTCAGCGACTGGGCGATCAGCGAGGTCTCCCCCACCGACGCCACGTAGATCGGGACATACATGCCGAAGAGGATGAAACTGAAGGTCATCGCGATCAGCTTCTCCCGCTTGGTGAGGTAGACGATCCAGGAAAGCCTGAAGGAGTTCAGGAGGATTGCGAAAATCACGAGCGTGAAGGCCAGCGTCACGATGATGTTCGATTCGAACGGCCGGTACGGGAGTGTCACGGCGATCGACGCGAGGAAGACGACGAGGAAGATCCTGAAATTCCGTTTCGTCTCCTTCCGCCTCTTCGACATGATGATGTCCCTGATCGTCAGCAGGACGAACAGGGCGGTCGTTCCGAACACGACGGCGTAGAGGTTCGCGAAAACGATCGACTCGAATCCCTCCGGCAGGGCGGCTTCGTTCTTGATTTCGAAGCCCGTGGTGGAGATGGTGTAAAGGATCAGGCCGGCCACCCCCACGACGAGCGTCAGGATCAGCGCAAACCCCATTTTCTTCACGACGTTCTGGTCCCCGGCGCGCCAGACACGTTCAATGTAGAGATAGAGGGTGATGAACGCCCCCGCGACCAGGAGGACCTGGAGGATGCTCAAAAAACCCACCTCGATGTCCAGCTTCGAGACGATGACGTCCACGACGAACTTCGCCAGGAAGAGGACGGCGCTCAGTGAAAGGAGGAGGAGTTTTTTCAATCCCGATTTCCGCGGTGTCATGTCGGTCGCGTACCCGTTACAGTTTGGTCCGTATCCAGCTCGTGGACCTGAATTTCATGAAATTCATCGAGGAGTAGGCGATGATGTAGACCGGAAGGGCGAGCCATGATCCCGTCACCCCCCACCCCAGCACGATCCCGAAGAGATAGGTCAGGGGGAGGAAAATGATCCAGTGGGTGAGGATTTCCACCCACATGACGTAGACCGTCGCGCCCCCAGCCTGCAGTGCGTTTGCAAAGATGATCCCCGAAGAATAGAAAATCTGGGCCACGCCGGCGATCCGCAGTACCGGACGGGCCACCTCGATCACGTCCGCGTTTGTGGTGATCACCTGAAGGACGAAGTCCGGCGCGAGGCAGAAGACGATGCCGACAGCCGTCGTGAAGATCGTCCCCAGCTTGGCTGTCTCGAAACCGTACGCATGCGCGGTTTTCACGTCCCCCTTCCCGAGGGACTGGCCCACGAGGGTTTGCGCCGCGATACCGAAACCGAACGATGGCATCAGTGAAATGAATAT
>QJVY01000109.1 GCA_003235555.1 Ignavibacteria bacterium
CCGGTGTCATTGGTCGGTGGCCACGGGGGACTGCGGTTACGCCAGGAGGTCGAGTTGTTCCTGAGACCGGCGGGGTTTCCGGATCCCGAAGTGGCTGTAAGCCAGGTCGGTCGCCTCGCGCCCGCGCGGGGTCCGTTTCAGGAACCCCTCCTGGATGAGGTACGGTTCGTAGACCTCCTCCAGCGTCCCCGGTTCCTCCCCGACGGCGACGGCGATCGTGGCGAGGCCGACCGGCCCCCCCCTGTATTTCTCGGTGATCGCCAGCAGGATGCGCTTGTCCATTTCGTCGAGCCCGTGTTCGTCCACGTCGAGTTTCTTCAGGGCGTATTCGGCGACCTCGGCGGTGATTCTGCCCCCGGAATGCCTGAGGGAATCGTCGGCCTGGGCGAAGTCGCGGCAGCGTTTCAGCAGGCGGTTGGCGATGCGCGGCGTACCCCTGGAGCGCCGCGCGATCACGCCGCACCCGTCGGACCCCACCTCCTCCCCGAGGATCCGGGCGGAGCGGCCGATGATCGATTCGAGGTCCGCGGCCGGGTAGTAGTCCAGACGGTTGGTCACGCCGAACCTCGAGCGGAGGGGGGAGGAGAGCAGGCCCGCACGGGTCGTCGCCCCCACCAGCGTGAAGCGGGGGATGTTCAACTGAACGCTGCGGGCGTTCGGCCCCGTGTCGATCACGATGTCGATCCTGAAGTCCTCCATCGCCGAATAGAGGTATTCCTCGACCACGGCGTTCATCCTGTGGATCTCGTCGATGAACAACACGTCGCCCTCGCTGAGGTTCGTGAGGATGCCCGCAAGGTTGTACGGCTTGTCGAGGGCGGGCCCGGAGGTGATCTTTAATTGCACGCCCAGTTCGCCCGCGATCACGAACGCGAGCGTGGTTTTTCCGAGCCCGGGGGGGCCCGTCAGCAGCACGTGGTCCAGCGGTTCGCCCCGCTGTTTCGCCGCCGTGATGAAGACGTTCAGGTTGTCGACGATCTTTTTCTGCCCCACGAATTCCCCGAAACGGAGGGGGCGGAGGGTCTGGTCGAGTTCCTTCTCGGCGTCGAGCTGGACGGGGGATGTGGGGTCTGATCGTTTGCGCATCGCGTTCCAATGTACCGACAAAGGAGGGAAATATCAACCGACGGTGGAAATTCGGGGGGGAATGTCGGGGTAATCCCGCGGAGGGCCGGGGTTACTTCGTCGTGTGCGCGAGGGCTTTCTTCAGGATCTCCTCGAGGGTGTACCCGGCACCGTGCGATTCGGAGACGGCAGCCTGGATGGCCTTCTCGGCGGCGGCCCGCGTATGGCCGAGGGACATCATCGCGACGACCGCCTCGGACCGGACCTTGAGCTGCCGGCTGGACGCCGGTCCGGCCGCGGTCGCCGGCGTCGATTCGGCCATCCTCCCGCGCAGTTCGAGGACCAGGCGTTCGGCGGTTTTCTTTCCGACGCCCGGCACGGAGCCGAGGAGCGGGAGGTTGCCCGTTCCAACGGCTTCGCGCAGTTCGTCGACCCTGATCCCCGAGAGGATCCCCTGGGCGAGCTTCGGACCGATCCCGCTGACCGAGATCAGCATGCGGAACGTTTCCCGCTCGGCCTCGGTGGAGAACCCGTAGAGCTGCAGAGAGTCCTCGCGGACATGCATGTGCGTCAGGAGCGTGACTTCGCCCTTCTGCCCGCCGACCGCCTCCGACGTGGAGAGCGGGACGCTGACCTGGTAGCCGACGCCGTTGACGTCGATCGTCAGCTCGGTGGGGGTCCTGGCGACGATCGTGCCGCGCAGCCTCGAGATCATCCCCGCACCCCCCCGGCCGCGCGGAGCCGTTCCGGGTGGTCGCGGACGAAACTCTTCCAGTCTGAGTGGCGGGCGGTCCCGGAACCGCGCCGGTGGCTGTGGCAGAGGGCGACGGCCAGGGCGTCGGTCGCGTCGAAGCCGGCGGGGATGCCGGCGTTGCCGAACATCGAGGTGATCATGTACCGGACCTGTTGTTTGGATGCCGTTCCGCTCCCGACGACGGCCTTCTTGACCTCGCGGGGGGAGTATTCGGCGATCGGGAGGTCGTGCGAGACGGCGGCGAGGATGGCCACACCGCGGGCCTGTCCGAGTTTGAGCGCGGATTGCGCGTTTTTCCCGTAGAAGGCGGTTTCGACGGCGACCTCGTCCGGGCGGAAGCGCGTGATGATGTCGCGGATCGAATCGTGGATGAGTCTCAGCCTCTCGGGCATGGGCCGGTCCGAACGGTTTGTAATGTTCCCCGCGGAGAGAATACGCGTCGGCTTTCCGGATCCGGGCCGGAATTCGACGACCCCGTAGCCAGTCGAGAGCGTACCGGGGTCGATGCCGAGGACGGTCAGCCCGGCGGCGGAAGACGGTTTAGGAGTTGAACGCCGCGAGGACGTCATCGTCGATGTCAAAGTTGGCGTAGACGTGCTGCACGTCGTCGTGGTCCTCGAGGAGTTCCATCAGTTTCAGGACCTGTTCGGCGTCCTTCTCCCCCACCTTCACGGTGTTTTCCGGGACGAGCTGGATTTCGGCCGATTCGGCGACGATGCCCTTCGCTTCGAGCGCGTCACGGACGGTGCCGAACGCCTCCGGTGAGGTGGTGATCTCGTAGGTGTCCCCTTCGGTGGTCATATCCTCCGCGCCCGCCTCCAGAGCGATTTCCATCAGGGTGTCCTCGTCGGGTCCGGTCTTCGCCACGGTGATGCTCCCCTTCCGGTTGAACATCCACGCGACGCTGTTGGTCGCCCCGAGGTTGCCGCTGTGACGTTCCAGGATGTGCCTGATCTCCGAGACGGTGCGGTTTTTATTGTCCGTGACCGACTCGATCATGAGGGCCACGCCCCCGGGGCCGTATCCCTCGTACACCATGTCCTCGTACGAGACCCCCGGCAGTTCGCCGGTCCCCTTCTGGATCGCGCGCTTGATGTTGTCGGCCGGCATGTTCGACCCCTTCGCCTTGTCCACCGCCAGGCGGAGCCGGGGGTTCGCCTTCGGGTCACCGCCGCCCATCCGGGCCGCGATCGTGATTTCTTTGATGATCTGTGTGAAGAGGCGGCCTCTCTTTCCGTCCGTTACCGCCTTCTTTCGTTTGATGGTCGCCCACTTTGAATGGCCTGACATGGTTACGCGTCCTCTCTGTGTTTCTTCAGATCCTTGATTTTCAACTGGGGGAATACGGCCGTGGTGCCTCGTTCGCCGCGGGACGGCCACTCGTGTTCGTCCACCGAGTAGACGATGTCGAGCAGGCTGCCGATCGGCGGAATTTCTTTCAGCAGGTCACCGAGGTTGAACCCGATGGCGTCGATGGATGTGCCGTCCTGTTTGACCTTGAACCGGAGGTGGTTTTTACCCACGATGCGGGCGGAGCCCGCTTCGACCCTCCGGCTGAGGAACACCGGACGCATGTTGCCCGGGCCGTACGGGGCGAACTCCTTCAGGACCTTGAAAAACCTCGGTGTGAGGTCGCTGAAATCGATTTCCGCGTCGATCTTCAGTTCCGGCGTCCGGATGTCGTCGGTCATCAGTTCCGCGACGACCGCGTTGAAGGCGTCCCGGAACTCGTCGATCCTCGAGAGCTCGACGGCCAGCCCTGCCGCGTATTTGTGTCCGCCGAACTGTATCAGTTTATCCTCGACCCGCTTGAGGGCGTTGTGGATGTCGAAGCCGATGATGCTCCTCGCCGATCCCTTGGCGACGCCGTCGACGGAGGTCAGCATGATCGAGGGTCGGTAGTACTTCTCGGTAAGGCGGCTCGCGACGATCCCGATGACGCCCGGGTGCCAGTTCTCGTCGTACAGGACGATCGAGGGGAGCTGCGCGCCCCCGTCCATCGCCTCGACGCGCTCCTGGGCCTGCGTGAACGTCACCTCGTCCACCTTTCTCCGGTTGAGGTTTTCCTCCTCGAGGACCCGGGAGAGCCTGTCGGCATCCCCGTCGACGGTGGAGGTGAGGAGGTCGACGGCGCGAGTCGCGTCTCCCATCCGGCCGACGGCGTTGATCCGCGGTGCGAGGACGAAGACGATCTGCCCCGTCGTGATTTTCCCGAGTTCGACGCCCGAGCTGCGGATCAGCGCCTTCATCCCCGGCCGCGGGTTGGTGTTCACCTGGTCGAGGCCGATCCTCGTGATGACGCGGTTCTCGCCGATGAGGGGGACGATGTCGGCCGTCGTGGCCATGGTGGCGAAATCCAGGTACGAGAAAGCGGATTCCAGTTTGCCGAGACGGTACGCAACCCCCTGGATCAGCTTGAAGCCGACGCCACAGCCGCAGAGGAATTTGAAAGGGTACCCGCAGTTCGGTTTCAGGGGATCGAGGACGGCAATGGCGTCCGGCAGGACCTCGGCCGGTTCGTGGTGATCGCAGATGATGACATCCATCCCCCTGGTCCGGGCGTATTCCACCTGTTCGACGGCGGTGATGCCGCAGTCGATCGCGATAAGCAGGGTCGTCCCGTACTCCGCTCCCCGGTCGATGCCCGTCGCGGAGAGGCCGTATCCCTCCTTCACACGGTCGGGGATGTGGGAGATCGCGTCTGTGCCGAGGTCCCGTAAGAAGAGTACCATCATGGCGGCGCTGTTCGTCCCGTCCACGTCGTAGTCACCGAAGACCAGTATCTTTTCACCCATTTCGAGCGCCTTCAGCACGCGTTCCACCGCCATGTCCATTCCGTCCATGAGGAACGGATCGTGGAGGTCGCTGATCTTCGGCCTGAAGAACACCCTGGCGCGCTCGTAGCTGTCGATACCGCGGTTGACGAGGATCCGGGTGATCGTCTGCGGTACGTTGATCTCCTGCGAGAGTTTCTCCATGAGGGCGGGGTCACTGGGGGGAGTGACCGTCCACCTGTAGGTTTTTTTCATCTCAACGGATCGTGGGTTCGATTAAAAAATATAAGCCGCGTACCTGTAAGCCGAATTCTGTCCTCCCCCGAAGGGTGAGGCGCAATCATTTATCTCGATCCGCCCTCACGGGCGGACTCATGCGACCTACCCATCCCGCAGTCTGTTCAGGACTAGAGTGGACGTCTCTCGGACGGATGCGTCCGCCCTTTCGGGGGTCAGATCCGTCCACGGGATATATTTAGTCTTGCTCCGGGCAGGGTTTGTCATTCCGGCCATTACTGACCGGAAGGTGAGCTCTTACCTCGCCTTTTCACCCTTATCCCCCGTGCCCCCCGGGGGGGACACACGGGACGGTATGTTTTCTGTGACACTGTCCGTTACCCTGAACTTGCGTTCAGAGTACCCTCCCGTTAGGAGGTGCCCTGTCCTGTGGAGTTCGGACTTTCCTCCCCACCCGCGTCGTAGAGACGCCGGTGGGGCGATTGCGCGGTACGCGGCTGGAAATTCTGTTTCGACCCGGTCGGACCCGCCCGGCGCGGACAGGTCGGGGGCGATCAGGCCTCGCAGGGCACTTTGCCGTCGATCCCCGCATTCGCCAGGAGGTCGGCGTCGCGGTTGAGCTCCCGGTCGATGTGAACGAACCGGACGGTGAACGGCAGTGCCTGCAATAATTTTTGTGCCTCCCGGTGGAGGAGGGCGAGTTTCTTGTCTTTCACCTTGTATTCCCCGAGCATCTGTCGGACCACGAGCTGGCTGTCGCTGTGCACCACCAGCATGGAGCACCTGAGGCCTGCTGCAGTTTTCAGGCAATGGATCAGGGCCCGGTACTCGGCAACGTTGTTGGTGGTGACGCCGAGGTACCCTCCGAAGGAGTGCAGGTCGTTCCCCGCCTCATCCCTCATCAGTACCCCGATGCCCGCTTCGCCGGGGTTGCCCCGGGCCGCCCCGTCCGTCCAGGCGTGGACCGTCATTCGGCGGAGTGGACCGGTTCGGTCAGAGTTCCCGAAACGAGGATCCTCCCGCATTGCTCGCACACGTGAATGCTCGCGTTTTTCCTGAGCTCGAGGATCTTCTGGGGAGGGACGCGGCTGAAGCAGCCGCCGCAGGCGCTCCGCTTGACGGGAACGACCGCGAGCCCGCCCTTTGCGTTCATGATCCTGTCGTAGCGCTCGAGGTCACCCTTGTCGAGCCTGACTGTGATCTTGTCCCGGTCGTGCCTGAGCTTCAGTTCCTCCTTCTCGTGTTCTTTATTGACGCTCTTCAATTCTTTCTGGCGTTCCTTGAGCTCCGCAGTCAGTTCCTCGATCTGGACCTTGAGGGCGTCGGAGTCTGTTTTGGCCGTCTGGAGGCGGTTTTCCGCCTCGTCCATGCCCTGCTGAAGCAGGACCGACCGCTGTTCGGCGTTTTCAATCTCCCGCGTCAGTGCGTCGTACTGCCGGTTGGATTTCACGCTGAGCTGTTGTCCCTTGTATTTCTCCACTTTCTCGATGAGTTCGAGGATCTCGTTATCGGCGCGCTCGCGCGTCAGCTTCGATTCCTTGATCGTCGCCGCGAGGGTATCCAGTCTCTCCTTCATCTCGTCGACGCGGGTCTGGAGGGCTCCGACGGTATGGGGAAGGTCGCCCTTCATCTCCTGGATTTCCTGCAGTTCGAGATCTACCTGTTGCAACGAGTACAAAAGCTTTAGCCTGTTTTCCACCGATGTCTCCTTCATGAACGAAAATAATTTACGGGGTTGGTGCCCTTTTTCGATTCGTGGATTTTTACATTCTTGCGCCGGATCCCGGGCCTGGTACGGAGATACCGGGCCATCGCTCCCACGGCGGGGTGCTCAGTCTCGTAATGTCCGGCGTCGACGAGGACGATCTCCGCTTCGTGTTCCTGGAAGCCGTGGTAGCGGACGTCGGCGGTGACGAACGCGTCCGCGCCGGCCGCGACCGCTGCGCGCGTGAGATCGCTCCCGCTGCCGCCGCAGACTGCGACCTTCCTGATGCCCCCGCGCGCACTGCCGGAATATCGAATTCCGCGGGAACCGAGGCTCCGCTCCACCTTCCGGAGGAAGTCCCGGAGGCTCACCGTTCCCCGGAGGGACCCGATCGCGCCCATCCCGTACCGGTCTGCCGGTTTCAGGAGGGGGTAGACGTCACAGGCCACCTCCTCGTACGGGTGGACCGACCGCATCGCGCGCAATACAGCCGGCACCTTCCATTCGGGGGCTTCCATTTCAAGCCGGAGTTCCTTCACCCTGGAGAGGCGGCCGCTGCGGCCTGAATGCGGTTTTGTCCCCGCCCCCGGGAGGAAGGACCCCTCGCCAGCCGAGGTGAACGAACACGATTCGTAGTCGCCGATCACCCCTGCGCCGGCATCCGCCATCGCCTGCATCACGCCTCCGGCGTGTGAGGCCGGCACGAAGACCACGATTTTCCTCTGCGTGTCCCTCAACGGAGAGAGGGGAACGACATCCTTCAGTCCGAGCCGTCCGGCGAGCAGTGCGCTGACGCCGCCGGTCGTAAAATCGAGGTTGGTGTGCGCGGCGTAGAGCGCGATACCCTTCCTGACGAGGGAACCGATGAGTGAGCCGGTCCGGTCGTCCCCGTCAATCCTCTCCAGAGGGCGGAAGATGAGCGGATGATGGGTGACGATGAGGTCCGCCTTCACCGCCACCGCTTCGCGTACGACCGCCGGCGTCGCGTCGAGCGCGACGAGCACCCGGCGGACCTTCCGCGCGGGGGAGCCGACAAGCAGGCCGACATTGTCACGGTCCCAGGAGATGGACGGTGGTGCCCACGATTCGATGAACGACGCGATGTCCCGTATCTGCATGCCGGGTAGGGGGTGAAAAAAAAATGTCCCGGTAACCGGGACATCGACAATAAAGTTATGGTTTTTTGGGGTGTAACCTTTTCAGCACCGGGCGTGTTCCCCGACCTGATCCGTGAAAGAGCCTCTTATTGAACGTGAAAGTGTGAAAAATGATCATCCGGTAAACAATATAGGCGATTATCGGGAAAAAATCAACAAATTTTCGCCACGCCCCGTTTCCCGGAGTACCGCCGGTTCTGCCACTTATTCCGGTGTGAATTCCTGTCCGGCGGGCGGGGGGGTGACGTCCAGGTCCCTCAGTTTGACGATCTGTTTTTCGAGGTCGGTGATGCTCCTGTTGAGGTCGGCAAGCAGGGTTTTCACGCCAGGCGTCTGGCACTGACGAGCCAGGATGTCGGTACTGATCTTGATGGCGGCCAGCGGGTTGTTGAACTCGTGGCACATCGTGACCACGAGTTCCTGGATTGCCTCCGTTTTCCTCTGCGAGATGATCCTGTTCTGCTCCGCGGTGGCGACTTTCGTCTTGAGCTGGTGCTCTTCGAGGACGTGGAGGATGGTTCGCGGCAGCAGGGTGTCTGTGGCGTCCTCCTTCACCAGGTATTCGGCCACGCCGTGTTTCATCGCCTCGACGGCGATACGGAAGTCCTTTTCCCCGGTGAGCATGATGACCGGCAGTGAAACGTTCGCCCCCCGCACGTCCCCGAGGATCTCGAGCCCGTTCCGGTTCTTCAGGTGATAATTCAACAGGATGAGATGAATTTCGTTCGGGGCGGTGAGGTAGGACAGGGCTTTTTCACCGTCCCCGATGCAGACGAGGTTGAAAGCTTTGCCGTTAAAAGTGTCGAGGGATGATTTCGCCGTCGCCGCGTACCCGGCGTCGTCATCGACCAGGAGTATGTTTATCACAGGGTCGGGCACTCTGGGTTCCATCAGTTGGACAACACACAGTATAGTATATGCCGCCCAAATTTGCAACAGGAGGAGGTGCTCCCCCCGGTCCCGCCCGCACGAATTCCTTGCATTTATGCCGAATTGTGGCGAACTTCATCCCGGTTCACCCCACTGCGTTTCAGAGCACAGAGAGACCGGCATGGACAAAGACTTTTTGACGATGCTGAGCGGAAGAGCCCGCCCGCTGTCGCGTACCGTCGTGTTCCCGGATTCGCTCGACCTCCGCACCCTCCGGGCGGTCGCGGTCCTCCGCACCCTGGGGGCGCTCCGCCCGGTCCTGGTCGGGGAGGCCCGGGGAATCGTGGAACTGGCGCGGCGTGAAAATCTCCCGATCGGTGATGTGGTGATCGAGGACCCCGCCACGTCTGCGCACCTCCCCCGTCTCGCCGATGAGTTCGCCGCGCTCGCAGGGGACCGACCCTCCGACGCGGTGAAAAATCCGCTGGTGTTCTCCGGGATGATGGTCCGTTGCGGTCTCGCGGATGGAACCGTCGCCGGTTCGCTCTCGAAAACATCGGACGTGATCCGTGCCGCGATCCTCACGATCGGGATGCGGCCGGGTGTCGGCCGCGTGTCGAGCTATTTCCTGATGGTATCCCCGGAAAGAATCCTGGCGTTCGCCGACTGTGCGGTGCAGCCCGACCCGGGTGCGGAGGAGCTCGCGGAAATTGCCGGGCTGGCCGCGGAGAATTATTCGATGATCACCGGGGAGGACCCCGTGGTGGCGTTTCTCTCTTTTTCCACAAAAGGAAGCGCGGAACACCCCTCCGTCCTGAAAGTCCGGAGGGCCCTGGAGATCTTCCGCGGGGCCAGGCCGGGGATCCGCGCCGACGGGGAGCTGCAATTCGATGCGGCGATCGACGCCGGCGTCGCGATGCTGAAGGCCCCCGGCAGTCCGGCGGCGGGCAGGGCGAACGTCTTCGTGTTCCCGGACCTCAACTCGGGAAACATCGGATACAAAATCGGCCAGCGGATGGGGGGGGCGGAGGCGCTCGGACCTCTTCTCCAGGGACTCGCCAGGCCGGCCTTCGATCTCTCGAGGGGGTGCAGTGAGAGGGATATCGTCCTGGTGTCGCTCATCAACGCACTCTCGGCCGCGTGATGCAGCGGGACCTCCCCGTTTCCCCGGGCCCGGAGAGGCCCAGGGTCTTGTTCATCGATCTCTTCCGGACGGTCATCATCATCCTGATGCTGGAGGGCCACGTGGTCCGTCAGTTTCTCTCCGCGGGACTCCGGACGACGAACCTGTTTTTTCTCCACGAGATCATCCACGGCATCACCGCTCCGGCGTTCCTGTTCGGGGCGGGCCTGACCTTCGTCATCTCCTCGCACCGTAAATGGAGCGCGTACCACCGGTGGGGGCCGGAACTGGAACGGCGCCTGCGGCGGATCATCATGATTTTCCTCCTGGGGATATTCCTTCACCTGCCCTTTTTTTCCTTCAGGAAAACCCTGCTCGAGGCCACCCCCAGGGACCTCCTGGTCCTCTTTCAATCCGACGTCCTCACCTGCATCTCGGTCGGTCTGCTCGCCCTGCACGTCCTGCTCCTGTTCTTCCGGAGGGAGGACCGTTTCCAGGGAGCCGTGATCGCCTCCCTGATTTTCACCGTGCTGGTGACGCCCGTCGTCTGGGAAATCGATTTCCTCGATTATACCCCGGTCCTCTTCGCACAGTTGTCGAACAGCCTCCACGGGTCGCCCTTCCCGCTCTTTCCCTTCCTCGGGTACCTCTTCGCCGGCGTGGCCGTTTCGCGCCGGTTCGTCGTCGCCGCGGAGGCTGGGACCGTCCCCCGGTTCATGAAACATCTCGCGATCGGCGGCGTCGTGGCCTCGGGCATCGGTCTCCTGAGTGCCGTCGTTCCATTCTCGATCTACCGGTCGTTCAATTTCTGGTACACGAGCCCGTCCTATTTTCTCATCCGGCTGGGGGTGCTGTTCGTGGCCACGGCAGGCGTCTGGCGGGTGGGACGGGCCCTGCCCGCCTGGTTCGGCGCGGTCCTGGTGCTGGGGAAGGAGTCCCTGCTGGTGTACATCCTGCACCTGCTGGTCCTCTACGGCTCGGTCTTGAACGCCACTGAAAGCCTTGCCGGGTACCTGCCGTCCCAGCTCGGGCTGGCGGAGAGCCTCGGGGTTTTCGCCGGGCTTACCACGCTCATGTTTTTCTGCGCGCGGTGGTGGCACAGGTTGAAAACAGCGAACGCGACCGCCTACAGGCTGGTGCAGGCGACCGCGGGGTCGGTGGTCCTCTTTCTTTTTTTTACGAACGATTTCTGAGGGGGGCGGTCAGGGTGGACAGATGACCCCGAGGACGGAGGGACGACTGGCCCCCGTCACGGCGGGGAGGTTGCCCGGAAGGCCGTTGATCGTGCGGTAGGCGAGGAGCGCAAAGCAGACAGCCTCCTTCGCGTCGGCGGGGATGCCGTACAGGTCGGACGTCACCACCGGGACGGGCGAGAAATACCGCGAGAGCGCATCCATGAGGGCGGGGTTTTCAGCTCCGCCGCCGCACACGATCAGTTCTCCCGGCCGGTGCGTCTTCCTGACGTGGGTGAGGCAGGCCAGGTACACGCTCATCGCGGTGAATTCGGTGAACGTCGCGACGAGGTCCTCTCCCGGCACGTGGTGCGCTCCGGCGAGCCCCCACGTGATGAACCCGGCCCCGAACGTCTCCCGGCCCGTGGATTTCGGAGGAGCCGTGCGGAGGTAGGGGTGGCCGGCGAGCCTCCGCAGAATCGCCGCGTTGATCCGGCCGCGCCGCGCGACCGCGCCCCCGCGGTCGAAGGCTTTCCTGAAATGGGAATGCATGAGAAGGTCCATCGGCATGTTTCCCGGGCCCGTGTCGAACGCCCGGACGCTGTCGGGACCCCCGCCTTTCGGCAGTATGGTGATGTTCGCTATCCCCCCGATGTTCAGGATTCCCCGGTTCACACGGGGCGAGGAGAACACGAGATGGTCGAAGAGGGGTACGAGGGGAGCGCCGGAGCCGCCGAGGGCGGTGTCCCCGGTCCGGAAATTTCCGACCGTGGGGATCCCGGTGTGCTTCGCGATGACCGCGGGGTCCCCGATCTGGAGGGTGGAGCGGACCTTTCTGCCGAACAGGATTCTCTCCGCCGGATGGTGGGCGATCGTCTGGCCGTGGCTGCCGATCAGGTCGATATCGGCGGCGCTGTAACCGAGCGACGCGGCGAGGTTCTCCACGGCGTCGGCGAACAGACCAGCGGTGAGCGCGTTGAGCGCCGAGATCTCCCCGAGGGTTGCCGTCGAGGCGTCGGAATTTCTCAGGAGGATGCGGCGGAACCCCCGCGGAAAGGGGATCGTGCGGTATCCGAGGATTTTCATGGCCGTTCCGTCGGACCGCGGAGTGAAGCGGACCAGCGCGGCGTCGATCCCGTCGGCGGAGGTACCCGACATCAGGCCCGCGACGAGCAGGGGTTTCCCGGCTCGTCGTCCGGACCGCGACCGGACGCCCGGTTTTTTCATACCGCGTGGATTCTTAATCGGTTTCATGGTATATTTTGAGATGGCGGACTTATTGATCGGGGCCCACGAATCGGTTGCCGGCGGGATGTTCCGCGCCGTGGAGCGCGCGGAATCCGTGGGCGCGACCGCCCTCCAGGTGTTCACGAAAAATTCGAACCGGTGGGAGGCTCCTCCTCTCACCGATGAAGCTGTGGCAAGCTACAAAACAGCCATTTCGGAATCAAGCATCCGTTCGGTGGTGTCGCACGACTCCTACCTCATCAACCTCTGCGCGACGGACCCGCTGATCCTGAAGAAATCCCGCATGGCGATGGTAGATGAAATCGAACGGTGCCGTGCCCTCGGCATCGATATGCTGAATTTTCATCCGGGGGCCCATATGGGCGCGGGGGAGAAGGAGGGTTTGGAGCTGATCATCGAATCCCTCGATATCGTCCACGGGGAAACGGAGGGCTCGGGTGTCAGGTCCGTCGTCGAAACCACGGCGGGGCAGGGGACCGTCCTCGGTTCGACGTTTGAACAGATCGCGGAGATCATCAACGGTGTGGCCGATCCGGAGAGGATGGGTGTGTGCATCGACACCTGCCATGTCTTCGCGGCGGGATATGATATCCGCCGGGAGGAATCCTACCACGCCGTGATGGAGGATTTTGGACGCGTGGTCGGCTTCGACCGCCTGCTGGTGATCCACGCGAACGACTCGAAGGGGGAACTGGGATCGCACAGGGACCGTCATGAACACATCGGGAAAGGGTTGATCGGCAGGGGGGGGTTCCGCCTCCTGATGAACGACGCTCGCCTCGGAGGGGTCCCGAAGATCCTGGAGACCCCGAAGGGGGACGACCTCGCCGAGGACAGGATGAACCTCGCCGTCCTGAGGAAGCTCGCGGGCGCCCGTTCGGGCGCGGTAAAAAAAATCCGGAGGCGGGCTACTTGACTTCCGGTGAAAAGTTTTTCACTATGCACAGTATGGACAACAACGCCGACGTTCGCCGTGCCTGAGACGGGTGTCAGGTCCCTCGGTACGATGCTGAGGACAAAAACCGTGCGCGGGGAACTCGTGAGGGACGCCGGGGGCGGAAGGATCGAGTGCGTGGCGTGCGGACACCGGTGCCGGATCGGGCCGGGCAGGGAGGGCATCTGCCGGGTCCGGTTCAACGAGAACGGCCGCCTCATGGTCCCCTGGGGATATGTCGGCGGCGTCCAGCTGGACCCCGTCGAGAAAAAACCCTTCTTCCACCTCCTCCCCGGTGCACGGGCGCTCAGTTTCGGGATGCTCGGCTGCGATTATCACTGCTCCTACTGCCAGAACTGGTTCACGTCGCAGGCGGTCCGCGACCCCGGCGCACGGCCGGAACCCGACCCCGCGACCCCGGTCGACCTCGTCAGGGTCGCGCTCGAATACGACGCCGCCGTCATCACCAGTACGTACAACGAACCGTTGATCACCAGTGAGTGGGCCGTCGAAATCTTCGGCGTGGCGCGCAAGTACGGCCTGGTAACGTCGTACGTCTCGAACGGGAACGGGACGCCGGAAGTGATCGACTATCTCAAACCCTGGGTGGATGCCTACAAGGTGGACCTGAAGGGTTTCGATGACCGGCGGTACAGGCAGCTGGGGGGCGTGCTCGCCAGGGTGCTGGACACGATCGTCCTGCTCTATCAAAAAAAATTCTGGGTGGAAATCGTGACACTCGTGATCCCCGGCTTCAACGATTCCGACCGGGAGCTGCGGGAGATCGCAGGCTTCATCGCCTCGGTGTCCCCCGACATCCCCTGGCATGTCACGGCATTCCACCCGGATTACCGGATGGAGGACGCCGACACCACCCCGGTCCGTTCGCTGCTGCGCGCGGCGGCCATCGGTCGTGATGCGGGTCTGCGATTCGTTTACGCGGGCAACCTCCCCGGACTCGTCGGCGAGTTCGAGAACACCAGGTGTCATGAGTGCGGTGAGACGGTGATCGCGAGGTCGGGTTATTCGGTGGTCTCCAGCCGGCTCGTGGACGGGCATTGCGGTTCCTGCGGGGCAGACATACCCGGACTCTGGAAACGCCCTGTCCCGGCGCCCCGTCCCTCTGACCAACCCCGGCCCGTCCCATGAGCCCGCGTACCCCGAAGAAGAAGCCCGAGGCGCTCGGGCCCGGTCCGCACCAGCCGCTTCCCCTGACAACGGAGGACTGGCATGAGGTCGAGCACGGGATCGGGCTTTTCAACGCGGGACGCTTCTGGCATGCCCACGAGGCCTGGGAGCTGGTCTGGCAGAGACATTCGGCGGACGAACGTCTTTTTTTCCAGGGACTGATCCAGCTCGCCGCCGCGTATCACCACCTTGTCACGGAGAGGTCCAGGGCCGGGTACCTCAACAACCTGAGGAAGGCCCGGAACGTCCTGCGCGTGTTCGCGCCGGAGTATCTCGG
>QJVY01000095.1 GCA_003235555.1 Ignavibacteria bacterium
GATGATCTCGGACTCCCGCACCGGCCTGGTGATCAGCAGCTCGAGCGTCCCCGTTTTCTTCTCCTCGGAGATGAGCCTCATCGTGATCGCGGGGGCGAAAAACAGGAGCAGGAAGGGCGTCATCTCGAACACCGTCCTCAGCGACGAGATGTTCGCCACGAACAGGTTGCTGGTGAAAAACCACCCCAGGATCACCAGGAAAACCACGATGACGATGTACGCCACCGGCGAATTGAAGAAGGAGCGGAGTTCCTTCAGGAAGATATTCTTGATGTTCGTCATGCTCATAAGCGTTCGGCGGCCGGTCTTCAGGAGAGCGTTGTCAGTTCGCGGAAGACGTCCTCAAGGCTGGTCTGTTCCCTGTGGAGGTCCAGGGCCACCCAGCCTTTCTCCACGCAGAGCCGGAAGACGTCCCCCCGGATGTCCTGCGATCGTGATGTGCCGATGCTGAATTTTTTCGAGCGCCCGGTCTCGCCGGAGAAGGTCACCCCGTCGACCGCCGGCAGGTTTTTCAGGACGGCGGAGACCGACTGGGGGGTTTCCGTATCCGGGACGAGCACCTCGAGAGAGATCTTGTCACCCCCCCGCAGACCGCGCTGGAGGTCGCCGATCGGCGCGTCGGCGGCGATCTTTCCGCGGTTGATGATGATGACCCGGTCGCAGGTCGCCTGGACCTCCGGGAGGATGTGCGTCGAGAGGACGACCGTCTTTTCCTTGCCGAGGCTGTGGATCAGCGAGCGGATCTCGACGATCTGGTTCGGGTCGAGCCCGCTGGTCGGTTCGTCGAGGATGAGCACCTTCGGGTCGTGGATCATCGCGGCGGCAAGCCCGACACGCTGCCGGTAGCCCTTCGACAGCTGCCCCAGGTCCTTGTGCATCATTTCCCCGAGTCCGCAGACGTCGATCATTTCCCTGCGGCGCCGGGGAATCATCCTGTTCTCCAGTCCCTGCAGCCGGGCCGAGTAGTCGAGGTACTCGGAGACGTTCATGTCCAGGTAGAGCGGGTTCTGCTCCGGCAGGTATCCCACCATTTTCCTGACCCCGAGCGAATCCCCGTGGATATCCCTCCCCTCCACCATTACCGTCCCGGACGTCGGGGACAGGTAGCAGGTGATGATCCGCATCGACGTCGTTTTCCCCGCCCCGTTCGGACCCAGAAATCCGAGAATTTCACCCGAATGGACCTCGAACGATATGTCGTCGACGGCCCTCGTTTCGCCGTAGTTTTTTGAGAGGTTGGTGACCTGGATGGACATGGAGGAAAATTTTCCGGGTTTTAATTCAGATAAAAAATATGTCGAATTTCTCTAAAATATGCAATATTCAAGGGTGGGCATCTGCTGATATTCGGGATGCAATCTTTGAGAAACTTCTGTTTTATCCGATTTTCATGAAGATCGGATTGAACGCCTTAGAGAAAACAAGAATTTTGTCTCCGGGGTTCACGCCGTCCGTTTCGCCGGGTGAGGCGACGATCCGCGTGATCTCCGGACCGGAGCGCACGGTGACGATCCGGATGATGTCGCTCCGTTCGATGGAGAGGACCGTACCCACGATCCGGAACTTTCCGCTCACATTCTGCCCGCCGAACACCGACGCCGGCGGACCGCTTCGTTCGATCCGGCCCCCCTCCAGCCGGAGCACCCGGTCCGAAAATCTGAACACGTCGTCGAGGTCGTGGCTGACGAGGAGCGCGGTCGTACCGAACATCGCGTGGGCTTCCCGGATCTTTTCCTGAAAATCCGCGACCGTCGCGCGGTCGAGGGCCGAGAATGGTTCGTCCAGGAGAAGGAGCGGGGGCCGCCTCGCCAGAGCCCGGGCGAAAGCCAGCCGTTGTCTCTGCCCCCCCGAAAGCTCCGAGGGCAACCGCGAGGCGAGACCCGCGAGCCCCGTCAGTCCGAGGAGTGCGTCCACTCCGCCGCGCGCGCCTCCCCTCCCCACGGCGAATTCGAGGCACTCCCTCACGGTCATCGAGGGGAAGAGGGCGTAGTCCTGGAACACGAACCCGACGCTGCGCTTCTGAGGGGGAAGGTAGACTTTCCGCGCCGTGTCCAGCCAGGTCTCGCCGTTCATGACGATCCTCCCGCTGTCGGGGGTCGTCAGGCCTGCGATGATCCTCAGGAGCGTCGTCTTTCCGCCGCCGGAATCGCCGTAGATGCTGACGAATTCGCCGTCGCGGATTTCGACCGACGCCTGCAGGCCCGGCACCGGGGACCCGTGGGGAAATGTTTTGTGTATCTCGAGGCTAAGCACGGTGTTTGTTCACCTCAGAACGTTTTCATCGAACGGCGGTTGATCAGCGAAACCGCAAGGAGCACCACGAACGAGAAGGACAGCAGGATGAGAGAATAGACGTGAGCCCCGCCGTAATTCATCCGTTCCACCTCGTGGTAGATCGCAATGGAGGCCACGCGCGTCACGCCGGGGATGTTTCCCCCGATCATCAGCACGACTCCGAACTCTCCCACCGTGTGCGCGAAGGTCAGCACCAGGGCGGTGACGAGGGACGGTCTGGCCGCCGGCAACATCACGCGCACCAGTGTGCTCATTTCCGATCTGCCGAGGGTGAGGGACGCCTCCCTGATCGGGGCGGGCAGTGCTTCGAGCCCGGCCAGCAGCGGGTTGACCATGAAGGGCAGGCTGTACACCACCGACGCCGTAACGAGACCGGTGAACGAAAAGACGAGGTCCGTCCCCAGCCACTGGTGGAGAATTCTCCCCGGCGGTGAGAGCGGGCTGAAGGCGGCGAGCAGGTAGAATCCCAGCACGGTCGGCGGCAGGACGATCGGGAGGGTGACGCACGTCGAGACGAGGGGCCGGAGCGGCGACCGGGTCAGGGACAGCCACCAGGCCAGCGGAATACCGATCAGGGCGAGGACCGCGGTCGTTGTCAGGGCGAGGCGCAGGGAGAGCAGCAGGGGGCCGGCGAAGGACGTCTCAGGGGACATCGGGTTCCTCCGGAACCATGAGCGATATCTCGCCGGGGTGGATGAGCGCCGTCAGCGTCTCACCCGTGCGGATATCCATCGCGTCCGCTTCCGCGGACCCGACCAGCGCGGTGAGCTCCCCCCCGGCGCATCGGAGACGGACCCGCGTGAAGAGGACCCCGTTCTCCGTCGATTCCACGACACCCTCGAGGACGTTCCCGAACGTCACCGGTGTCGTGAGGGCCCTGGCGAGGCCCACCTCCGTTTCCTTGAAGAGGCAGACGATCGTGCCTCCCGTACGGAGGTACGCCGCTGTGTCCGGCGTTTCCAGGACCACGGCGCTGAGGACCGCGCCGCCGACCTCCACCCCGACCCGGGAGACCGTGCCTGAGGTGACGATGGACGAGATGTGTCCGCGGAACCGGTTCACGGGACCCTGTAACCCGCCCGGACGATGACTTCGCGGCCCGCCGGCGAAAGTACGTACCCGAGAAATTCCGCGGCCCCCGCTGCGGCGGGCCCCGTCCCCCCACCGAGGAGAACGGCCCCCTGGGGAACGCCCGGTGCCCCCAGGTCGGTCAGGTACCAGTCCGAGAATCCCGCCGTGACGGCCCGGACCGATACGTCCGCTCCGCCGGACCCTTCGGGTCCCCCGATTCCACCGAAAGCAATCGAGGAGGGGACGGTGATCCCCGCCTCCACGGCCCCCGATTGCAGGAAGTGGTTGACGTGCGTGATGCTTTCGGCGTAGACCAGCTTCGGCCGCACCGCTTCGAGTATCCCGGCGCGCGAAAGGGCGTCGATCGCCGCCCCGCCGTACGGGGCCAGGGCGGGGTTCGCCACGGCCACTCTTCCGACGCCCTCCGACAGCAGCACTTTCAGGGGTGCGGAGGAATCCGGCCGGATCCGGCTGAGGAGTGCGATCGATCCCACGGCGTAGACCCTGACGGGCGAACGCGCCAGACCCGCTCTTTCGATCCTGCCCGGATAAGACGTGTCCGCCGAAAACAGGAGATCAAACGGCGCCCCCTGGAGGACCTGACCGGAGAGCACCCCCGACGGACCTGTGACCGTCTCGACGACAGTTCCGCTGATCCGGTGATACTCCGCGGCCAGCTCTTCCATGAGGGCCCCCGCGCTGGCGGCCACGGCGATCCTCACCTGGGCGGTGGCCGGAAGAGATACCAGGATGAGCTGAACGGAAACCGCCGCTATATGGAAGCGAAGGGACATTTTGTGAGCGAAATATAGGATTTACGTGCGGATTTGCAAAAAAGCCCATTTCAGGGTGTAACCTTTTCGTGCAGGAATTCGTCTAATCCACAGTCCCATCCCTGCATCATTATAGAGAGAACCATCATGAAATTATCGTTGCTGGTACTCGTTTTTTCCGTCGCGAACACGCTGGCTGCCCCCCCGGGGGATGACCCGGACGTCGACAGCACGCTCAGGCGGCCGACCATCTCCGCGTTCCGCGTGACGGACAGGATCAGGATCGACGGCGTCCTGGACGAGGGTGAGTGGAAGCGCGAACCCATTTCGGGTTTCACACAGAAAAACCCGACCGAGGGCGCTCCCCCCTCCTTCCGGACTGACGTGTGGGTTCTCTACGACGACGAGGCGGTGTACGTCGGCGCGAAACTTCACGACCCGAACCCTGATTCCATCGTGAGCCGTATCGGGCGCCGGGACGCCGACCTCAACGCGGACTGGTTTTACGTCGGGATCGATTCGTACCACGACCGCAGGACGGGGTACTTCTTCGGCGTCTACGCCAGCGGTTCGGTGAACGACGGCACCCTCTACAACGATGAATGGGACGACAATTCCTGGGACGGCATCTGGGAGGCGGAAACGCAGATCAACGCAGACGGCTGGACCGCCGAGATGAAAATCCCCTACTCCCAGCTCAGGTTCCCCACGCAGGAGGCCTACACGTGGGGGATCAATTTCGTGCGCCAGATCGAGCGCCTCAATGAGGAAGATTATTTCGTCATGGTCCCCAAGAAGGAAAGCGGCTGGGTCTCCCGGTTCGCCGACCTGACGGGGATCGTGAACATCAGCCCCCCCGCCAGGGTCGAGTTTCTCCCTTATGTCGTCTCCGGGCTTCACAGGACGTCCGATTTCACCGAGGGGGACCCCTTCCACGACGGAAGCAGTCTGACGGGTAACGTGGGGGGCGACCTCAAGCTCGGCCTCGGGAGCAACCTTACGCTGAACGCCACCATCAACCCTGATTTCGGCCAGGTGGAGGTGGACCCGGCGGTGGTGAACCTCAGCCAGTTCGAGACGTTCTACGAGGAGAAGCGGCCCTTCTTCGTGGAAGGGTCCAATCTCTTCGACTTCGGGTACGGCGGCGCCAACAACAACTGGGGTTTCAACTCCGGCAACCCGACCTTTTTCTACAGCAGGAGGATCGGGCGCTCTCCCCGGGGCTCGGAGCAGCATGACGGCTTCGTGGATTACCCCGACGGGACGACCATACTCGGCGCTGGCAAACTCACCGGGAAGATCGGCGAGAACTGGTCGCTCGCCGCGCTCAGCGCCGTCACGCAGAGGGAGTACGCCACCGTGCAGACCGACGACGGGACTCGCTACGAGGACGTCGTCGAACCGCTCGCCTCGTACAATATCCTCCGATCGCAGAAGGAGTTCGACAATGGCAGGCAGGGTCTGGGTTTCCTCGGGACGGCGGCGGTCCGCAACCTGAACGAACCCTACCTGGAGAACCAGTTCAACAGCTCCGGTCTCGCCGCCGGCATCGACGGCTGGACCAACATCGATCCCGACCGGACCTACGTGATCACCGGGTGGGCCGCCGTTTCGGGCATCAGCGGTTCGGCCGCGCGGATGGTCGACATCCAGCGCAGTCCGCTCCACTATTACCAGCGGCCCGATGCCGGACACGTGACGCTCGATTCATCGCGGACGTCGCTCTCGGGATACGCAGGCCGGGTGGCGATCAACAAGCAGAAGGGGAATTTCAAACTGAACACGGCGTTCGGGTGGGTCTCCCCCGGCTTCGACGTCAACGACATGGGCTTCCTCTTCCGGACCGACAACATCAATATGCACCTGGTGCTGGGCTACAGGTGGTACGACCCGGACGGATTTTTCCGCAGCAAGGGTTTCAACGCTGCGACCTTCCGCAACTACGATTTCGGGGGAAACAAGGTCGACGAAGGATACTACCTCTTCTACGACGGGACCTTCATGAACTACTGGGGGGTGAGCGGCAACCTCGCTTACTATCCCGCGACGCTCGACCGCAATGCGACGAGGGGCGGTCCGCTGATGATGAACACGAACCGGTACAGCGCGTACATCGAGGGGTGGACCGACAGCCGGTCGGTGGTCTCCTACGGCCTCGGGATCGGACCGGGCCGGAGCGAATCCGGAGGGTACCGCGTTTCACCCTACGCCTGGATCACCGTGCGCCCCAGTCCCGGGGTGCAGGTCAGGTTCACCCCGCAGTTCGCCAGGGACGTGACGATCGCCCAGTGGGTGAGCAACCGGGAGGACCCGACCGCGACGGCGACCTACGGCTCGCGCCACGTCTTCGGGAAGATCGACCAGCGGGAGCTTTCCGCCAGCGTGAGGCTGGACTGGACCTTCTCACCGAAATTCAGCCTGCAGATCTACGTCCAGCCGCTCATCGCGGTGGGGACGTATTCCGACTTCAAGGAATTACGCTCCCCGAGGAGTTACTCTTTCAACAGGTACGGCCAGGATAACGGATCGACGATCTCCTACGACGAATCCGCCGGGGAATACACGGTTGACCCGGACGGCGCGGGTTCAGCGGTCCCGTTCACCTTCTCGAACCCGGACTTCAATTTCAAGTCACTCCGTGGAAACGCCGTGCTCAGGTGGGAGTTCCTCCCCGGTTCGACGGCGTTCCTCGTGTGGACGCATTCGAACTACAATGTCGATCATCCGGGGACGTTTGATTTCGGGAGGGACTTCGGGGACCTGTTCAACAACGAGAACTTCGAGGACGTCTTCCTGATTAAAATCGCGTACTGGATCCACCCGTAGGATCGTCCCCCCCGCCCTCCGCCAGGAGGTGGGGTCCCTTCCCGGTCATCTTCCGCGCGACGGCCACGGCACACATGCAGAGCACCGAGCCGAGGAAAGCCATCGCCATGTCCCTGATCCCGTCGAACGGGTCACCCTGGGTCCCCAGGTAGGCGTCCCCCGCGCCCGGACTGACCACCATCGCCACAACCATCTCGATGATTTCATAGAGGGCGCTGAACGCCAGCGTCACGTCCAGCGGAAAATAATACGCCCAGAACCCCCGCGCCCGCACGAGGCGCAGGAACACTTCACGGATGGGATATCCGAGGAGGAGCCCGAAGGAAAAATGCACGAGCCGGTCGTAGTGGTTCCGCGACAGGCCGAACGCCTCCCGCGCCCAGAACCCGAGCGGAACCTCGGCGTAGGTGTAGTGCGCTCCGACCGCATGGCCGATCATGAAGAGCGTGATCGCGATGTAGCTGACCTCTGAAAGCGGAAACCGGCGGTAGGTGAGGACGATGAGGGGGACGAACACGGCCACCAGGATGTTCTCCAGAAGCCAGTCGGTGGGATAGACCGGGCCGATCGCCGTCGCGATCCAGACGACGGCGTATACCGCCACGAGCCCCTTCAGCAGCGGGTTGTTCCTGAAGTCCGTCCGGATCCTCATCGTGGCCGTGGTCAGCATTTCCGGGCCCGAAAATAAAAAAGGAGTGTCGGCCTGCGGCCGCACTCCTTACACCACGTTCGCTTCCCCACCGGTCCGCCGGGTTTCGTGATCGGCGCGGAGGATGATTTCAGATTCTTGTCACTCCTTGAAGTTGGCAAGGGCCCGCTCGACCGTCTCGTACGTGTCGAAGACCTTGACCAGCTGTGTGATGACGAACAGGTTCTGAACTTTTCCGCCGACGTTTGCCAGACGGAGCTCGCCGCCGCCCGCCGTGACGGTCGCCAGACATGCGATCAGCGTGCCGATCCCCGAGCTGTTCATGTAATTCACTCCGCTCAGGTCGATGACAATCCTCTTCATGTTGTCGCTGACGAGGCTGTGGATCTTGTCCCTGACGTTCGAGGTGTCGGGTTCCCCGAGAAGGTCACCCTTGAATGAGAGGATGGCTACATTGCTGTCGACTTTTTCCTTGATCTGCATAAATTCAGCCTGTTTGGTATTGTATTGTGATATCAGCGTTCGAACCACCTAATTTAACAAAAGTTGCCGTAAAAAGTCAATTCTTCGGGATCACCGCCCCCCGAAATAATTCCGTGTATTTATACCCGCTCCCGGTGTTGAAGACGACGATTTTTTCATCTCCCGCGATGAATCCCGTCCGGCGGAGTTCACCCACCGCCGCAAGGGCTGCTGCCCCCTCCGGGCAGAGACAGAGCCCGTCCCCGACAGCGGCCTCCCCCATCATGGCAAGGGCGGAGGCGTCGCTCACGGCGATGGCGCGGCCCCCGCTGTCGTAGAGCGCCCGGAGGATCAGGTGGTCGGCGAACGCCTTCGGCACCCGGAGGCCCGACGCCACGGTACGCGCGTCCTTCCAGAATTCCGATTTCCCCGCCTTCTCTCCGAATGCGCGGACGATCGGCGCACAGCCTTCCATCTGCACTGACACCATCCTGGGTTTTTTCCCGGAAAGCCATCCGAGGCGCTCCATCTCCCCGAACGCCTTCCACATCCCGATGAGCCCGGTGCCTCCGCCGGTCGGGTAGACGATCACGTCCGGGAGGTCCCAGGAAAACTGCTCGGCGATTTCGTACCCCATCGTTTTCTTCCCCTCCAGCCTGTACGGTTCCTTCATCGTGGACATGTCGAACCACCCCGTCCCCCTTCCCGCTTCGTTCATGACCCGGGCGGCGTCGCTGATCACCCCGTCGACGAGCGTCACCTCGCCGCCGTAAAAACCGACTTCGTCGATGTTCACCCGCGGTGTGTCGGCAGGGACGAAGACATGTGCGCCGATCCCGCCCGCCGCCGCGTAGGCCGCGAGCGCCCCGCCGGCGTTTCCCGCAGACGGCATGCACGCCTCCCTGATCCCGAATTCCCGGGCGAGGGACACCGCCATCGAAATGCCGCGCGCCTTGAACGACCCGGTCGGATTGTATCCCTCCTCCTTGACGTACAGCTCCGGCGTGCCGAGCGCGGCCGCCGTGACCGGTGCCCGCAGGAGGGGTGTCCAGCCCTCCCCCAGCGTCACGATCAGCGAGGGGTCCCGGGCCGGCAACAGTTCCCGGTACCGCCACATCGTGCCTTCGCGGCCATCGAACGAAGAACGACGCAGGGACTTTTTCGCGGAGTCCAGGTCGTACCCGGCGAGGAGGGTCGCGCCGCAGGCCGAACAGACGGTCTGGACCCGGTCTGCGGCATGGTGTTTTGCGCAGAGGGAGCAGGTGAGATGGGTGAAATACGTGTGTTTCATATTGTAGTTTCAGGAAGCATGCGGTTGAACGGGTCGAGATGGACGTGCCGGGCGGCTCCTCCACGACGGGTCCCGCCGGCGGGGGAGTCGCCGTGGCAATATAGCCCGGGCTGCACGAAGAATCAACGGGCGGGGGAACCGTACGTGCCGCGTTGGTGTTAGGAATAATAGACTCGTCCTCCTCTGATGGATGGTATGTGAGATGGTGGATGAACGGGATACATTCCATCATGTGGACGAGTCCCTCGCCGCCGCGGAACCTCCTGCCGCGGCGGTTCTATTATCTTTCCGTCCGGAACTCAAAAAGCGCGGATTATTACGATTTTTTGCTTTTTAGGGGTCGTTCATTTATATTTACTACCAGTTCACCCCCTCAATACTTTTATTTTAGGAATACCTTTCCCATGCCTCTGTTAACCCGCATCCGCGAGCGAATGACTACGATTTTTGCCATTTTCGCCGGAGTATTCGTAGTCTACATCGTCCTCGATTGGGGGATGGACATCACCGGTCGGAAAAATTCCAACCGGTCCGCCGAGTCACAGATGATCGGTACCGTCAACGGGAAGGGAATATCCTACCGCGAATTTTCCGATGCCGTTCAGCAGAACATCGAAAACCAGCGCGCGCAGACCGGGACGGAACCCGAGGAGACGCAGGTCGACCTCATCCGTGACCAGGTGTGGAGCAGTCTCGTCACGCAATACCTCTACAACGGGGAGATCGAACGGCTGGACCTCAGTGTCAGCAATCAGGAACTCATCGACGCCGTCCGGGGAGGCAACCCGCCCGCCTTCCTCCGGTCGCAGTTCACCGACTCCACCGGGACGTTCAACCGCGCGGCCTACGACGCGGCGATCAACGATCCGAGGAACAAACCGATCATGGTGCGGCTGGAAGCGGCGATCAGGGAACAGCAGTTGCAACAGAAGCTCAAAAGCGTCGTCGAAACCGGCGTCACCGTCACCGAAGGGGAACTGCGGCAGAAGTTCAGGGACGAAAACATCTATTTCAGCGCGGCCTACCTGGACCTGGAACCAAACAGGCTCGTCCCCGACAGCATGGTCACGATCACCGATGACGACCTCCGCGCATACTACGACGAACACATCCGCACCTACAGGCGGGAAGCGACCCGGAAAGTCAGGTACGTCCGCTTCATGGTGGGTCCCTCCGCCGGCGATACCGCGTACGTGCAGAAGGAAATGGAGGACATCCTCAGGCGCGCGAAGGAGGGGGCGGATTTCGACGATCTCGCGACCGCCAGTTCCTCCATTCCCGCGACCGACGTGTTCTACGTTCGTGGCGAGCTCGACCCCGGCAAGGAGTCCGCCGTCTTCGACGCGCAGGTGGGGGACATCATCGGACCCCTCCTCGAGCGGGACGGGATGCACCTCATCAAGGTCCAGGAATTCCGGGACGGGAAAAACCCGGCCGTCCACGCCCAGCACGTCCTGGTGAGAGTTGAAGGCACCGACAGCGCGGCCGCCCTCGCCAAGGCGCGGGACATCCTGAAGCGCGCGCGCGCCGGCGAGGACATCGGCGACCTCGCGGTCCAGTTTTCCGATGAACCCGGCGCCTCCACACGGCGGGGGGACCTCGGGTGGTTCGGCCGCGGCCGGATGGTCAAACCGTTCGAGGACGCGGTCTTCTCCGCGAAGGCGGGACAGATCCTGGGACCGGTGAAAACGCAGTTCGGGTACCACGTCATCAAGGTCCTCGGCCGCGATTCCCGCGAGGTGAAGATCCGCGACATCCGCCTGCCGATCGAAACGAGCCCGAAGACAGAGAGCGATATCTACCAGAAATCCCAGGACTTCGCCTACTTCGCCCGTGAAAACGGCTTCGACAAGGAGGCCGGACTGAACAACCTGACGATCACGGAATCGCCGGCGTTCGAACGTGACGGCACGATTCCCGGACTCGGGTCCCATCAGGCCATCAACCGATTCGCCTTCGAAAGCGAACCCGGAGATGTCAGCGAATCGATTTCGCTCACCTCCGGGTACGCGGTCTTCACGGTCTCCGAAGTGAAGGACGCCGGCCTCCGGCCCTTCGAGGAGGTGAAACCGTCCATCGAAACGGTCGTGAAACGGGAGAAGAAGATTGCCGCCCTGAGCTCGATGGCGGCGGAGGCCCTGAAAACCCTGAAACCGGGGGACAGCCTCACGACCATCGCGCCGCGGTTCGGCGACGCGAAGGTCCAGTACGTCCGGGACGTGACCATCAGCAGCGCGACCGGCCGGATCGCAAGGGACCCGGTGTTCGCCGGCGCGGTGGACGCCCTGGCGGCGGGCCAGATATCGAAACCGATCACCGGCCCGCGCAGCGTGTACGTCATCCACCTCCTCTCGAAGACGGCGTTCGATACCGCGTCCTACCAGGCACGGCGGCCCGCCATGTTGAGCGCGTTGCTCCTGCAAAAAAGGAACCAGATCTTCGCCGACTGGACCGAGTTGCTGCGGGAATCCGCCGAAATCGTGGACAACCGGGACCTCTTCTACCGGTAGGGGCGGACGGGGCCCACCCCGAACTTTTCCAGAGGGAGATCCGGATCATGCGGTTCACACTCCAGACGCTACTGTGTTCCCTCATTCTTCTCGCCGGGCCGGAGGGTCTCGCCGGCGAATACAACATCTCGGTGTCGGTCTTCGGCGCCCTCACCACGTCCTCGAAATTGTTTCCCAACCCCAACGCCCGCGACGATTTCACGCGCGGCAGGTATTCACCGATCAATTCCGTCTTCAGCTTCGGCGCGGATATCCGCGGGGACATCCCGCCCCTCGGCCTCGCCCTCGGCATCAGCACCGAGGTCATCTCGCGGAGCGTCCACGGTTCGGTCCCCAACTCCGGGGGAACGATTCCAATCGAAGACGGCTACACGGCCGTCCCCCTCGAACTGACCGGCTTTTTCAGGATTCCTGTCGGCGGGAAGAGCATCGATTTTTACATGGGCGGGGGGGGAGGCATTTATTTCGGCCAGAGGCAGTACCGGTACGCGGGCGTGGAGCCCTCGACGCTGCAGAAATCCCTGAACTTCGGCATCCACGTACAGAGCGGGCTGGAAATTGTCCTCTCCGGCCCGATCGTGCTGCGGACCGAACTGAAGTTCAGGAACATCCAGATTGAAACGTCCCAGCGTTTCACCAGCGCCGCGACCATCTACAACGAAACGACCGTCCCCCTTCCGCAGGAAACGCTCCATTCCAGGATTCAGATCGACGGCATGAACCTCATCGCGGGCATCGTCTACCGCCTCCCCTAGGATGGCCCTCCCCATGGCACAGGGGGTGCCGGACCGCATCTACCTCACCGGATTCATGGGCAGCGGAAAGTCCACGATCGCGCCGCTCCTGGCGCGGATCATCGGGTACGGCAGCGTCGACATCGACACCCTCATTGAGGACGCGGGGGGGAAAACCATCACGGAAATATTCTCTGCCGGGGGGGAAAAAGAATTCCGCAGGTTGGAACGCGCGGCGCTTCTCGGGACGACGGGAATGGAAAAAGTGGTGGTTTCCCTCGGCGGGGGGACCCTCGCCTTCGGCGGAAACGACCTCGTCGTCCGGTCCGCGGGGATGCTGGTCTACCTCCGGGTCGATCAGGGGACACTCTTCTCCAGGGTGCGGGACTCCGCCGACCGCCCCCTCCTGCGGGGACCCGGACGTCCCTCCCCCGGGCCGGAGGAGCTCAAAAACAGGATGGAAAAATTGTTCGCCGAACGGGCGCCCTTCTACGAGAAGGCCGACCTCGTGGTGGACGCCGGCGACCGCGACCCCGGCTCCCTCGCCGAATTCATCGCGGCCGCGGTCGCAAAAGTTCCCCGCCGCCCGGGGAACTGACCGCCTACTTCACCAGCAGCATTTTTTTCGTGTCGGCGGCGGTGGCTCCGTCCCCGGCCCGGATTTCGAGAGTGTAGAAATACACGCCCGAAGCCATCGCCGAGCCGTCGAACTCCGCGCTGTACGTCCCCGGTCCTTTTTCCCCCCTGAAGATCGTCTCCACTTCCCTTCCCGCCGCGTCGAAGACCCGGAGCGTGACCTCCGACCGCACCGCGACGTCGAAACCGATCGTCGTCACCGGGTTGAATGGGTTGGGATAATTCTGCCGGAGCGCGTGGCGGGTCGGCACCTCCGCCGGGGCCGTCTCCACGTCCGTGATGATGCTCCCCGGAGTCCGGAACATTCCCCGGCCGTGCGTCGCGGCGACGAGGACGCCGTCGGGCCGCAGGTCGAGGTCGGTGACGGACACCTTCGCCATTCCCGTGTTCTGTTCGGTCCACGTCGTCCCGCCGTTCGTCGATTCGAACACCCCGAGGTCGGTGCCGACGATGATGTGCAGGGTCGGTTTCAGCGTATCGAGGACGACGACGTTGACCGGTACGTCCGGGAGGTTGCCGGAAACGTTCGTCCAGGACACCCCTCTGCTGATCGTCCGGAAGAGATGTCCGGGAAACCCCGGCGTGTTCGCGTTGTACCCCGAGAAGGCCGCGTACGCGCGGAGCGGGTTTCCCGGGTCGACCGCGATGGAGGTCACCGCCCTGTCCGGCAGGGGCGACTTCGTGACATTGGTCCATGAACCGCCGGTGTTGGTGGTGACCCATATCCTCGAAGCGGTATCGGGGTCCCCGGTCGTACCCGCGTACATCATCCCGGGGTCCGATCTGGCGATCGTGAGCGCGGAGATCACCGAATTCAACGACCCGACACCGCCCGCCCCACCCGGCTGGCCGGTCAGGTCAGCGCTGATGGCGGTCCAGTTCGATGCGCCGTTCGTCGTCCGGTAGACCCGGTACGTGCCGGCGATGATCGTCTGGGGGTCGCTCGGGTCCATGGTGAAGGGCGCGATGAATCCGGCGCGGTCGGTGGTGCCGCTCGAGTTCGGGGCGGTCGTCGGGATTCCGGTCATCATCTTGTTCCAGCTGACGCCGGCGTTGACGGACTTCTGGAAATTCAGGTAGACGTACTCGGTGTACACCGTGAGGGGATTGTTGAAATCCACGTAGGTCACCCCCCCGTCGCCGGGGAGCGTTTCGGTCCAGAGGGGGGGCGCCATCGACCGGACCGTCCCGTTGTCCTGGGTGCCCC
>QJVY01000054.1 GCA_003235555.1 Ignavibacteria bacterium
TGACGTGTAACATTGGAAAAAAGATTCGCACAACCTAGTTAAAGAGTCCTATCAATTGTTAAGAAATGTTAACGGGTCTGGAACCACCGCCGCGGCTTTCGTATATTCCACTGTGGAACTCTCCCGAAATACCGTCCGGATCCTGATCGCCCTGATGACCGTCGCCCTCTGCGGGATACTGTTTTTGCAATACCGCATGCTGAAGAACAACGCCGATCTCAGGGAGGAGTCGTTCGGCCGGAACGTCATCGCCGCCCTCAACGCGGCCGCCGACCGCGCGGAGGAGATCGACCTCAGGAAGCGGTATTTTGCCTGGTCGCCCGACAGCGGCGGGATATCGCATATAGTAAAGGGAAAATTCCGGGGGACATCGTCCTCCCCGGATTCGATGGTGATTGTTTCCGTCGTGACCTCGGGGTCGGGCGCGCTCTCGGCGGAACTCCACGGTGAAAAGTTATCGTACCGCATCGACGGCCCGCGGATGGTCACCATCCGGCTGTTCGACGAGATCGGGCGGCTCGACACCACGCTCCTGCACGCGATGGAGGAGGGGGGACGCCATGAACTCCGGCTGCCGGCGGCCAGCGCGGATTCCGGCGTGAATTTCATCCAGATCAGTGCGGACGGCTCGACCTCCACCATCCGGTGGGACAGGAGCGGCGGCGGCTGGTACCAGGTCGGGACCGACGAGGAATCGCGAACGAGGAGAATCATCGGCAGGGTGGCCGAAACCGTGACCGCGGGAGGGGGAGGGAACCTCTCCGACCGCCTGCGTGCCGGCCTTCTCGATTCGGTCCTGTCGGCCGCGCTCGCCTCGAACGGCGTCACCCTTCCCTACCGTTACGCAGTGCGGGATATCCTCGGTGATTCGCTCGTGATTTCCCGCATGGATTCGGGATCGACGATCCCCGAAGCGGCCTATTCGACGCTTCTCTTCCCCGCAGGGTTCGCCGGAACGCCTGGCGAGCTCCGGCTCTGGTTCCCGGGGTACACCTCGTACGTCGTGCAATCGCTCCTCCCGGACCTCCTGTTGAACATTCTCTTCGTCCTGGTGATCGGGGCCTGTTTCCGGTACGCCATCCGCACGCTCCGGCGTCAGAGGGAGTTCGCGGGGAGGTTGTCGGATTTCATCAACAACATGACGCACGAGTTCAAGACCCCCCTTTCGACCATAGCCCTTTCCTCCGAGGCGCTCGCCCGCCCGGACGTCGCCGGGGACCGCGCGAAGGTCGAAACGTACCAGGTGATCATCGCCGATGAACAGAAACGGATGCGATCGCAGGTCGACCGGATCCTGGACATGGCCGCACTGGAGGAGGGGGAGGTCGAGTTCAGGGAGGAAGAGCTGGACGTGCACGAGATCGTCTCCAGGGCGGCCGCGGGTTCGGCTCTCCGGGTGAAGGAGAGGGGGGGGACGGTTTCGGTGGACCTGCGGGCGGAAAACCACACGGTCCGCGGCGACGGCATTCACCTGGAAAACCTCGCCAGCAGCGTCCTCGACAACGCTGAAAAATATTCCCCCGACGCCCCGCAGATCCGCGTCTCGACGCGCAACGAGGACGGGTGGCTGGTCCTCGCGGTCGCAGACCGCGGGATCGGCATCGCGCCGGAGCACCTTCCGAACATCTTCGAGAAATACTACCGCGTCCCCACGAACAACCGGCACGACGTGAAGGGGTTCGGCCTCGGCCTGAGCTACGTGAAGCTCGTCGTCAGCCGCCACGGCGGAAGCGTCCGCGCCGTGAGCGACCCCGGCTCCGGGACGACCGTCGAAATCAAGCTGCCGGTGCGGAATGGTCGATAGCCGGATATTACTCCTCGAAGACGACCCGAACCTCGGTTTCGTGATCCGCGACCATCTCGAAGCCCACGGTTTCAGCGTGACGCTGAAGACCAACGGGGTGGAAGGGCTGGCGGAAACCGAAAAAACCGCGTTCGACCTCCTCCTCGTGGACGTCATGATGCCGAAGAAGGACGGGTTCACCTTTACGAAGGAGTTCAGGGGAAGGGACGCGGAAACGCCGATTATTTTTTTGACGGCCAAGGCCCTCAAGGAAGACCGCGTCGAGGGGTTTAAAATCGGGGGGGACGACTACGTCACCAAGCCGTTCAGTATCGACGAGCTTCTCCTGAGGATCAAGGCCGTGCTCCGCCGGACGAAAGGCGCCCCCGCGGGCGGCGCCGGGGAGGTCTTCACGATCGGCAACATCTCGTTCGATTCGCGGCGGCAGCTCCTGAACGCGGGTAAGACGGAGCGAAACCTCACGGCGAGGGAGAACCAGCTGCTCGCGCTCCTTGCCGGCCGGCCGAACCAGCTCGTCGAACGCTCCGAAATTCTCACGTCGGTCTGGGGGGAGGACAACATCTACAACGGCCGGAGCCTCGATGTCTTCATCTCCCGGCTGCGAAAATACCTGGCCTCCGACCCGGCGGTGGAAATCAAAAGTGTGCACGGAAAGGGGTACAGGCTGGTCGCAGGTTGATTGTCACCTCCGATTTTCCTATTATTCCGCAACAACGTTTTATTTCCCCCCCCCCAACAACACGCTAACGGAAGGAGAGCATCATGTCGTTGCACATTGGCGACACAGCGCCCGATTTCACTCAGGATTCGAGCGAAGGCCCGGTCAGGTTCCACGAATACCTCGGTGATTCGTGGGGCGTCCTGTTTTCCCACCCGAAGGATTTCACGCCGGTCTGTACGACCGAACTCGGTTATGTGGCAAAAATCAAGGCGGAGTTCGAGAAGCGCGGCGTCAGGGTGGTCGGACTCTCGGTGGACCCCACCACGTCCCACAAGGACTGGATCAAGGATATCGACAAGACCCAGAACACCACGATGAACTACCCGGTCATCGCCGACCATGACCGGAAGGTGGCATCTCTCTACGACATGGTCCATCCCAACGCGGACAACACCCAGACGGTGCGGTCGGTGTTCGTCATCGATCCGAAGAAGAAAATCCGGCTGATGATCACCTACCCGGCGTCCACGGGGAGAAATTTCGACGAAATCCTGCGTGTGATCGATTCGTTGCAGCTGACGGACAAATTCAGCGTGGCCACGCCGGCGAACTGGACGGACGGACAGGACGTCGTGATCCTGCCCGCCATCCAGGACGAGCAGGAGCTGAAGACGAAGTTCCCGAAGGGGTACACCGTCGTCCGGCCGTATCTCCGGACCACACCACAGCCGAACAAGTAGATCGCGATTCAGGTCTGCGAAAAGCAAAGGCGACCATCCATCGGATGGTCGCCTTTTTTTCATTGCTGTGCCGGATGTTCCCGCAGGCTCCGTCCGCCAACCTACTCCAGCACGTGGATGTGTTTCTCGGCGCACATCTTCTTCAGGACCTCCGGCCACACCGTCACGCTCACCTCGCCGAGGTGGGCTTTTTTCAAAATGATCATCTGTGTGCGGGATTGCCCGATCCCCCCGCCGATGCTGAGCGGCAACTGGTTGTTGATGATCCCCTGGTGGTAGGGAAGCTCCAGGAAATCCAGCTGTTTGGTGATTTCGAGCTGTTGCCTCAGCGTCTCCGCGTTCACGCGTATCCCCATCGAGGAGAGTTCGTGCCGGCGTTTGGTGACGGGGTTCCAGACGAGGATGTCGCCGTTGAGACCGTGCATCTGTTTGCCCCCGGCGGATTTCGTGGGCGTGACCCAGTCGTCGTAATCCGCCGCTCGCATCTCGTGCGGATACCCGTCCTTCAGGATCCACCCGATCCCGATGATGAAGACGCCGGGGTAGGTCTGGAGGATCTTGGTCTCGCGCTGCTTGCGCGGGAGGTCGGGGTACATCTCGAGGATTTCCTCGGCGTGCAGGAAGGTCAGCTCGTCGGGCAGGTCGGGGTATTTGTCCGTCTTCAGCCTGGGGAAGAGCCCCTGGACGTGCGTCTCTGCCCCCTTGATCACCTTCCAGATCTTCCGGACTACGTCCTTCAGGAAGTCAAGGTTCCTGTCGGCCGCATTGATGGCCCGTTCCCAGTCCCACTGGTCCACGTAGCAGCTGTGGTCGTGGTCGAGGAAGTAGTCCTTCCGGACGGCGCGCATGTCGGTGTTGATCCCCTCGCCGGGTTTCATGCCGAACTGTTTGAGGGCGACCCGCTTCCATTTGGTGGCCGCCTGCACCACCTGGGCGTCGATCGGGTGTTTGTCGTAGTCGTTCGAAATATGGAACTGGATGGGCGTGCGCGACCCGTCGCGGTCGAGGAAATCGTTGACGCCACTCTCCACGTCGACGATGAGGGGGACCTGCACCATCATGAGGTTCAGTTCCCTGCAGAGGTTTTCCTCGATGTAGTTTTTCACGGCGTAGATCGCCGTCTGCGTTTCCCTCCTGTCCAGAATCGAGCGGTAGTCCGACGGAAGGACTTTCCGGAGTTCGTCGTAGTCGCCGATGCCGGGTCCGGCGAGGTCGGCCTGTTTGTTCGTCATGGTGATTCCTCCATTCGTTGTAAGGCGGTTT
>QJVY01000203.1 GCA_003235555.1 Ignavibacteria bacterium
CAGGATCAGGGCCGAGAAGACCCCCTTGAGGCCCGCTCCCATCCAGACCGCCGCCGCCGCCCCCGCGATATAGGCCCCCTGCGTCACGGCGTCCACCATGCTGATGTATTTCACGTGGAAGAAGGAGTCGAGGAATGTCCGGAAGAGGGAGTGGAAGCTGACGATGACCACGAGGACGAAGACCGCCCTGAGGAACCCGGGAGGCAGCAGGCCGTGGAAGAACGTCGCCGAAATCCATCCGCCCCCCGCGATCAGGGCCGCTCCGGCCGGAACGAGAAGGATCGTCCGGATACCGAAGATTTTTTTCAGAAGGGATTTCAGCTTGCCGGTGTCGCCCTCGGCGGTGAGCTGGGGGGCGAAGCGGCTGATGGCGTTCTCCAGGCCGAGGGAGATGGCCATGACGGCGATCGCCTCGATGTTGATCAGCGAACCGTACAGGCCGTACGCCTCACCGCCGAGCAGCCGGACGAGGAGGACGGATTCGGCGAACCGCACGCCGAGGAGAAAGGTCTTCCCGAAGAAGTTCCAGAAAACCGCCGAGGTGACGCGCCGGACGTTCCCGCCCCCCTCCCCGGCCGGACTCACGTCCGCGCGGGCGGTATCATTGGGGGGATTCAGCGCTGCGACCGGAAAAATTCCCGGATTTCCGAACAGACGGCATCGACCTCATCCCCGGTCAGTTCGGGATAGAGTGGGAGGGAGAGGATATCCTGCTGAATTTTTTCGGCGACCGGGTGCGATCCGGCCCCCTCTCCGGGCCGCGCGAATGCGGGTTGGAGGTGGATCGGGACCGGGTAGTGGATGAGCGTGGTAATGCCCCTGCCCGCGAGATGCGCGGCGAGTGCGTCGCGAACGGGCGTCCTCACGACAAAGAGGTGGAACGCATGGCGGATTCCTTCCCCGGCGGCGGGCAACACCAGGGGCTGGTCCGAAAGGTTCCGCGCATAGCGCTCCGCGAGTTCGCGCCGCCGCCCGTTCCACCCGTCCAGAAACGGGAGCTTCTCCGACAGGATGGCGGCCTGGATCTCATCGAGACGGCTGTTGATGCCCGGCCCCTCGCTGAAGTCCTTGCGGCGCCATCCGTACGTGCGGATCATGCGCGCACGGGCGGCGAGCGCCCCGTCGTTGGTCACGACCATCCCGGCGTCGCCGCAGGCGCCCAGGTTCTTGGTCGGATAGAAACTGAAGCAACCCGCACGGCCGATGGACCCGACCTTCCGGCCGCGGTATTCGGCGCCGTGCGCCTGGGCGCAATCCTCGATCACGGTGATTCCGCGTTCCGCGGCGACCGCCATGATCGCGTCCATCTCCGCGGGGCGGCCGTACAGATGGACCGGGATGATCGCCTTCGTCTGTGGCGTCAGTTTGCCCGCAAGGAGAGAGGGGTCCATGAGCATCGAATCCTCCAGCACGTCGGTGAACACCGGGGTGGCCCCCGCGGATCGGATCGCGCTCGCGGTCGCGACGGAAGTGTTGGGCACCGTGACCACCTCGTCACCCCTGCCGACCCCGGCCGCCCCGAGCGCGACCTGGATCGCGTCGGTACCCGAATTGACGCCGACGCCCGAACCGCAGCCGCAGTAGGCGGCGAATTCTCCCTCGAACCGTTCCACCTCGCGGTCGAGGATGAGGTGGCCGGAGCCGAGCACCCTCGCGATCGCCCCGTCAATCCGTCCCCCGAGCGACTCCCGCTGGCGAAGGTAGTCGAAAAAATGAATGGAGTTTCGTCCGCTCATGTGCCCTCCGGTGATTCCTGCTTCCGTTCCGCCCGCCGCCCGGCGAGTTTTTCGTACACCCCGACCATCCCGTCAACCATCCTTTCCAGCGTGAAGCCCCCGACCACTTTTTTCCTCCCGCACGTTCCCAGCGCGGTCCGCCGTCCGGGCTCGCCGAGCAGCGCGACGACCTCCCGTTCCAGCGCCGCGACGTCTCCGGCGGGAAAGAGCACCCCGTCCACCCCGTCGGAGATCAGCGTCGGCGTGCTGCCGATGTCGCTCGACACCACGGGCTTTTCGCAGGCCATGGCCTCCACCATCGTCAGGTCGTACCCGTTCTGCTGGTTGGTGGGGTTCACGAAGATATCACATTCGCGGAAGTATTCGGGCAGCTCCGCCAACGGGACGCCGCCAGCGAAGATCACGGCCGGCCCTGCGGGGGCCGCGAAGCGCTCCAGGCGGCCCCGGTAGGGTCCCTCCCCGACCAGCACCAGCCTGCAATCCGGGAAGTGGTTGAGAACCGCAGGCATCGCCTTCAGCATATTCTGAACACCCTTGTCCCGGATGAAACGGGCGACCACCAGGACGACGGGCGCACCCGAGGGGATGCCCAGCCGCTTCCGGACGCTCCCGGTCGCCGGTCCGGGGGTGAACAGTGAGAGGTCCATCCCGTTCCAGACCCTGTGGAGTTTTTCCTCCGGGACCCCGTAGACGCGCCGCAGGAGCGCGTATTGCTCCTCGCTGGTGGCGACCACGCCCGTGGCCCTCTTCAGGTAGGGAAAATCCTTCCTGATCATCACACCGAGAATATACGCCATGGTGACGACGTTTTTGACCGCACCGGCCGGGCCGGCCGAAAACCCTTCCTTCCACCTCGTGATCAGTTCGTCGTAGGTGGTACCGTGCTGTGAGACGAGCGCCGGGACGCCGAGTTCCCGGTGGACACCCCCGTTGACGACAGAGTAGCCCGCCGAGCTCTGACAGTGGATCACGTCGAACGGTTCGGCGGCATGGAGGGCACGCGTGGCGCGCGCGGATTCCCGCCACCAGCCTCCCCCGTATTCCCCCCGGCGGGTCCGGGGGAGGTAATGGATGGTCAGTGTTCCCTCTGTGACCGGCGCCGATACGTCCCCGAGCCGCGTCGTGACGAGGTGAATCCGGTGGCCGCGGTCGCAGAGGCCGCGGGCGAGCATCAGGGAGTGGTCAGGGACGCCTCCCCGCGTCTGTGCCGGCAGGGCCCGGGTGAGCATGCAAACGTTCATCGGTCGGTGCGGGGGCGGTGAAGTGCGCGGAGGGGTGGGGATTGCGAATCGGTTCTGGTCATGCGTCTGGCAAACGTACGAAATATTTCCCCTTGGGGCAAACGACCGCGGGCGGCCCCGGCGGAGGTCCGCCGGTATTGATTCACTCGGGGCCTTTCTCTATATTCCGGCATGGTCAGGATCCTGCGCCTCTGCTGCGTCATCGTCGCCCTTCCACTGCTGGCCGGGCAGTGGGGCTGCAGCAGCTCGAGGCTCGACCGGTTTCCGGAGTTCCCGGCCCACAAGAGCCGGCTCGGGAGCAGCCTCATCGTCAGCGATTTTTTACTGATGCGGGCCACCAACACCGATACTCCGATCGTGGATGTCGCCACGAATAAATCCATCGCGGACACACTCATGGCCTACGTCCAGGGGGTGCTGGATGCCAGGGGGTACGGGGTCGGGGGACGGTACCTCTCCTCGGTGGGAATCCTCCTCGACGGTTCTTTCACCGCGAGCGTGGCACGGAGTGAGGACCAGGAGGGGGACGACATGCTGATGTACACACACCCGCCCTTCTACCTCTACCAGGCCCTGCGGCGCGACACGACACTGAAAATCCTCATGGAGGGGATGTACCGTTCACTCCTCCGCATCGAGGAAGGGGAGGGGACCTACCCGGTGATCCGGGAAATGATCCCCCTGGAAAAAGTCCTCGGAGGGGGGATGGTGTTCGTCATCGCAGGAGGCGGTTACGAGGTTCCCCCGTCGATCGGGCAGGGGGATGCCGCCGCGCCCGTCACGGCCGAACTGACGAAAATCGGTTTTCATTCAATATCGCAGGCATCGCTCTACCTGTACGTCCTGGACTCCGGCACCGGGGAGGTGCTCTGGACAGACCACCAGATCCGCAGGGGCGGTACGATGTACCAGGAAAAATTCATCCAGATGGCGGAGAGGATGCTCGAGGATCTTCCCTGACCGGGTCAGGGTTCACCGCGGGGCCGGCGAGGACGCCTGGCCCCTCTATATTTTTTCATCACATACGCGGAGCGTTCATGGGATTACGAGCGAGAAAACCGGTCACCGGGACGAAACCTTTCGCCCCCCCGGCAGAAACCGTCACAATCAGACAGTCTGAATTCATCCCCGCCGCTCCCTCGGCGGTGTACGACGCCTTCCTGAACGCGAAAACACACGCCGCGATCACCGGGGCGGACGCCATTTTTGAGCGGCGGGAGGGGGGAAAGTTCTCGGCGGCGGACGGGTATATCACGGGAAAATTCCTGCGCCTCCAGAATTCCCGGAGGATCGTGCAGGAGTGGAAGACAGCGGAATGGCCGGTGAACGCGCCGCCGTCGGTCCTCGAACTCCGGTTCATGCCCAAGGAAAACGGGACGGAAATTTCGCTCGTACAGACGCAGGTGCCGGCGAACCAGGCACCGCGCTACCGTAAGGGATGGACCGAACACTACTGGACGCCGTTGAAGAAATATTTCAACAAGGACCGCTGACCGACGCCGACGGGACAAAAAAAGCCGGACCCCTCATGGGGATCCGGCTCGTGGTTGAATCCGTTGCGGCGGGGAGCTTACCTGCAGCAGGAGCCCTCACCCCGCGCACCCCGGTGGAATTTCGTCCGGTGCCGTCCGTGGTTTCCCCTGAAGCCGCGTCCGCGGTCGCCCATCCCGCGCCCCTGTCCGATGCCGCGGGCCCCGTGTTTCCTGAAGAGTTTCTGTTGTTCGGGTGTCAGCAGTTTCCTGACGGCAAACTGGTGTTTCAGTCTTGACGCCGCCAGTTCGCCCCTGATTCCCGAAATTTCCTTTTGTTTCGAGAGGATCGCCGACTCGTCGGGGTTGTCCTTCTGCATCATCATGCGGAAATCCACCTGCGCGGCTTTCATTTTCGCCCGGAGGGCGATTGCGGCCTTCTGATGATCGGCCCGGAGCTGTTCGATTTTCGCGGCCGTGGCGTCATCGAGCCCGGGGGTCCCTTCCATCTTCTGCTGCATTCGGGGAGCGGTGTCGTCCCGCATGGGGCTCTGCGCATTCGCGGTGCTCATCAGGCCGGCGAGGGCCAGTACCAGTGCAGTTTTCATTGTCGTTCTCCTGTATAAATGAATTTACACCTTAGACAGTCCGCCGGAAGAATGGTTTAATTCAGAGATGCCCGACAACGTCATACGCGTCACCGATTTCGACCGGGAGGTCGTCGGGCGCAGCCGGACGGTTCCCGTGGTGGTCGATTTCTGGGCTGAATGGTGCGGGCCCTGCAGGGTCCTCGGTCCTGTGCTCGAAAAACTGGCGGAGGGGGCTGGCGGCCGCTGGGTCCTCGCCACGGTGAATACCGAGGAACACCCGGAGGCCGCGGCCCGCTGGCGGATCCAGTCCATTCCCGCCGTCAAGCTCTTCATCGACGGCGTGGTGGCGGACGAATTCACGGGTGCCCTGCCGGAGTACGCGGTGCGACAATGGCTGGAGAAGGCCATCCCCGGGCCGTCGGCGGGGGAGATCGCCACCGCCCGGGGAATGATCGCGGCGGGCGACGCGCCGGGGGCCGCGGAGGTCCTCCGCAGCGTCGTGGAGCGCGAGCCCGGGAACACCGAGGCGCGGGTGCTCCTCGGCAGGGCGATCCTCCTGGACGACCCGCCGGCCGCCCTCCTCTCCATTGCGGGGATCGAAGAGCCCTCCCTCTCCGACGAAATCGAAACCGTGACGACCGTCGCGCGGCTCGACGGCCTCCGCCGGAACCCCGGGGGTCTCCCCCCGTCCCCGGTGAGGGAGGCGTACCTCGCCGCGATCGGAAAATTCCTCGCGCAGGATTACGACGGGGCTCTGACGGACTTCATCGGGATCATCCGCGAGGAGAGGGGGTACGACGACGACGGTTCGCGGAAGGCGTGTCTGGCGATTTTCCGGCTGCTCGGCGAGGAGGACGAAATCACCCTCCGCCACCGCAGGGATTTCGGCAGCGCCCTCTACATCTAGCCCGCGGGCGCCTGGGAGATGTTCCGTCCGCTGAAGCCGGGGGCCGCCGCCAGCAGGCTGGCCGCCAGCCCCGGGTAGATCGGTTCCACGCCGAAGAGCGGGCCGCCGTATCCCCCGGCGGCACCGGCCAGCCACCACGCCGTCGAAACCGTCCATCCGAGGAGCATCGAGAGGAACGCATACCGGGGCGCCAGCACCCATCGTCGGGAGTACGCGGAAAGTACCGGGACGATGAGCCCGGGGATGGTCACCGTGCCCACCGTGTACCAGATTTCGATCACGCTCGGGATCATCACCGCCACCGGCACGGAGGCGGCGAGCGCGATCGCGAGCCCCGCCCTCGTCGCGGCGGTTGCATCCCCCGGGCGGCCGGCGCCGCGCCTGCGGAGCCGCAGCCAGATGTCCTTCCCGATCGTCTGTCCCGAAACGAACGTCAGGGTGTTCAGCGTCGACATGATCGTCGCGAGGATGCCCGCGAAAAAGAGTCCCTTGGCGACGGGGGGAAGGACGGTTTCGGCGAGCATCGGGTACGCCATGATCGGCCGGTCCAGCCCGGGGAGGACGGCCCTCGCGTAGAGCCCCGCCGCCGCGGTGAGGAAGTCGAACACGAACCAGAAGCCGATCGAAACGAGGATCCCGCGCCGGGCGGTCCGCTCGTCTTTCGCGGCGTAGCACCGCTGGTGGAAGGCGGGGTCGACGAACGTCCAGAGGGCGATGAAGAACCAGACCATGAGGTACTGGAGGCTGTTCCCGCCGTGCCAGGTGAGGTGGAGCGGGGGGAGGTGTTCCCGCAGGAACCCGATTCCCCCGTATTCCGACACGCAGAAGGGGAGGATGACCGCGAACCCGGCGAACATGAAGACGAACTCCACGACGTCCGTCCGGATGTCGGCGTGAAACCCCCCGGAGAAGAGGTACGACACCGAGAGGACCGTCGCCACGAGGACGCCCGCGAGCAGCCCCCACCCGAAGAGCATCTGGAGCAGCACCCCCAGCATCAGCATGTAGGGGGCGGGCGTCATCAGGATGAGCGTGAGCCCGGCGCCCAGGACCGATGTCCGGCGGTCGTAACTTTCCTCGAGTTTGTCCGGGATCGTGAGGAGGTTCGTTGCGCGGATCCGGGGGGCGAGGAACCAGGCGAAGAGCCCGGCGAACAGGTAATAGGGAAACCCCTGGATGAGCCAGTTGGAGATCCCGTACCGCCAGGAGAATTCGCCCACGCCGAGGATACCGCCGTACCAGGTGGACACCAGGGTCATCACGAACAGCGGCAGGGTGAGGGGCCTCCCGGCGAGGAGAAAACCGACGTCGTCACGGCCCTCCCGTTTCCGGACGGAAAACCCCGCCGCCAGGACCGCGAGGAAAAAGATCCCGATGACGACCAGGTCGCCGGGGGCGAGGCGGATCATCGCCGCGTGCCGGCCGGCCGGGGGGGCGCGCCGCGCCCGGGAACCCCGGGGCGGTAGATGAGGAGAGTCCCGTCCGAGTGTCTCACCCGGACGGTCTTCCCTGTCGCGCGGTTGCTGATCCCTTCACGCACCCCCGGCTCGAGCGATCCGCCCTTCATGGGGTACCGCGCCCCGTCGATCCGGACGCCGGTGCAGCGCCCCACCGGGATCAGGGAGAAGAGCGCCCCGCGGGCCATCGTGACGGTTTCGTCGGGCCCGAGGTGCGACAGGGTCCCGCCCCGGTCGACGAGGGTGAGACGGATTTCCCTCCTGAATTTCCTGAAACACCCGAGCGCGCCGGTGGAGTGGTCCAACCGGTCCCCGACCGCGGCCACCACCACCACGCTCCGGATACCGAGCGCGACGCAGTGCCGGAGGGCCTTCTCGAGGTCCGTGCTCTCCTGGTCCCGGACCCGCAGGATCCTGACATCCCGGAACCGCCGCCGGTGCGCCGCCGAAAGCGAGTCCATGTCGCCGATAATGACGTCGGGGCGGATCCCGAGCCGGGCTGCGTGGCGGGCGCCGCCGTCGGCGCAAATAATCACATCCGCGTCACGGGCGAGCCGCCTGGCCACCGCCGCCCCCGGGAGGTCTCCGTTCGCAATGACGCAGGCGCTCCGACCGGGTCCCGGTTTCACAACTCCACGCTCAGTCCGATGAGGAAATTCCTCTCGGCGGCGGGGAAGAAGGCATCGCCCTCCCCGTTCTGGAAGTAGAGCCTGTTGAAGATGTTGCGGACCTCGAACCTGATCCGCGCCGGGATCGCGTCACCTCCCGGCCGGAGGAACAGCTCCGCGTTCGACACCCAGTAGGAGGGGTTCCGGCGCTCCCGGTCGCCCGTATTGTCGGTGTAGAACGCCCCGACGAATTGCGTGAGGACGGAGGCGGTCGCCGGTCCGGCCGTAAACCCGATCCTCAGATTTCCCATGACGTCGGGAAAACCGGCCACGGGGTTGCCGTCGAGCGATACCGGAGAGCCGTCGTCGCCGACGATCGTGTGGCGGACGAGCCTGTTCCGGGAGAGTGTACAGTTCCCGGAGATCGTCCAGTTCCCGGCCGCCGCCGCACCCTCCAGTTCCAGCCCCGCGTGCCTCGAACGATCGGCATTCCCGGTGACCGGCTGGCCGAAAATATCCACCTGCCCGCTCTTCACCAGTTCGTCGTAGAATTCCATCCAGAAGACGTTCACCTTGAGCGTCACCCCGCCGGAGGAGAAACCGCCGCCGAGCTCGAAATCGAGAAGGCGCTCGGGTTTCACCAGCGGACTCGCGAAATCATACCGGACGATGCCGCCGCCGGTGTCCGCCCGGAAGAGCGGGGTCGCACCGAAGTACGAATCCTCGGCGGCGTAGAGGTTGCGCATCCGGGGTTCCCGCGAGGTGTAGGCCGCCGAGAACCAGGCGTGCCGGCCCTCCCCCCCGCGGTACTCGATCCCGACCCTCGGGTTGGCGAAAAAATACGAAGTGGAAAATTCATTCCCGAGGTATTTTTCGCGGCCGATGGCGTACCGGTTGCGCGTCAGCTGGAGTTCCCCCATGAGGGAGATTCCCCCGTCCGGCCGGAAGACGTCGTGCACGTAGAGGGACATCATGTCCCTCGCGCCGTCGTACTCGTAAAAATGGTAGTCCGGGTCAAACCCGGGGGGAAGGTTCGCGGCGTACCGGATCTTGCCCCAGTGGGTCGAGCGGTGGATGCGCAGTTCGCCCCCGAGGGTCAGGTCGTGTCTCCCCGCGACGATATTCAGCCTCGGCAGCCAGCCGCTCTGGCGGTTTTCGACGGCGGCGCGCACGAGCGCATCGGCCGGGTTCGTCGTCGTGGGAATGCCGTACGCGTATCCGAGCCTCAGGAGGCTCGTGTCCGCCCAGGAGGCGTCGTAATCAAAAAAACCGTCGCCGCGGACATGGAAGAGGGTGTTGGAAAGGGTGACGCCGGGTGAGGGCCGCCATTCGCTCAGGACTTCGACGTGCGGCTGCGAAAAATTCTCGATCTCCTGCACGCGCCTCGGGGCCGCGTAAGCGAACTCCGTTCCGGTGGAGTCGGTCTCCCAGTAGGAGAGGTTGAGCCGCCGGAGGTCCGGGTCGCTCCCGGTGAATCGGGGAAGGCCGTAGTAGGCCAGGCCGTCGGCGACCGGTCCGCCGAAGATGTGCACCTGCGTGGTCAGTCCCGGGTCGCTCCTGAGGGCGCCGATGAAAAATGAATTCATCTCGACGTACGAGTTGTCGCGGTACCCGCCGCTGCGGATCGTCGACAACCTTCCGTAAAACAGATACCGCCCGGCCACCGAACCCGAGTTCACCGCGACCGAATACTTCCGCGTGTTGAGAACCGTCCGGGGATGCGCCCCGCCGAATTCCTGGAACCCGTACATCGTTTCGAGCGTGATGCCAGGGTCGGGCCGGAACGGGTTTGCCACCAGGTTGACCGAACCACCGATCGCCGGGGGCCCGTAGAACGCGCTCCCGGCGCCCCGCTGGACGTGGACCGACTGGAGGTTCGCCGCGAGGTCGGGAAAATCGATCCAGTACACGTTGTGGTCCTCGGGGTCGTTCTGCGGCACCCCGTTGATGGTCACGGACAGCCGCCGCTGGTCGAACCCCCGGAGGTTGAGGTAGGTGTAGCCGATGCCGTTACCGTTTTCGGAATAAGAGGTCATCGAGGGCAGTTCCGAAAGGACCGCCGGAAGGTCCCGGACAGACGTCCTCCGGGCGATTTCCCCGGCGTCGAACTCCGAATACGTCACCGGCGAGCTCCTCCCCGCGGCGGTGATCGGGCTGATGGTGACGCCCTTCAGGTAGAAGAGGGTGTCTCCGGCCGCGGCCGAGGTGTCGCCCGCTGTACCGGATTCCCCGGCCGGGGGACCGGTTGTGGCGCCCGCGGCGGGGGGCCCGCCCCTCCAGAGGAGCAGGAGGATGATGAGAACGGTTTTGTGAGATGCCCGCATGGGGGTCCCGCCTCGATTGTTGTCGTGGAGAAAAAAAAACCGTTTTCCTGACGATCGTCGGGAAAACGGTTTTCGGGTTCCGGTTCCGTTTCCCTACGCCGGTATGATCCGGATCAGGTGTGAAAGGGTATGCTCTCAGTCCCGGATTTCTCCGCGGGACACCCCTAACGGTGTACGCTGAAAATATACCCCGGCCCCGGCGAAAATGCAAACTGCCCCGGATTCTTGGAATTATGACCGGTGAGAGGTATATTTACCTCCTCCAATCGGCAGGAATCCATCACCAGTCACATACGGGAGAATCGCTCATGTTCCAGGAATTCAAAAAGTTCGCCATGAAGGGCAATGTCCTCGACATGGCTGTGGGTATCATCATCGGCGCGGCTTTCGGGGGGATCATCAAATCCATGGTGAATGATGTCATCATGCCTCCCATCGGGTTACTGCTCGGCGGAATCGATTTCAGCTCCTTCGCGTTCGTCCTGAAGGAAGCACAGGGGGAAACCCCCGCCGTCCTCCTCGGATACGGCACATTCATCAACACCGTCATCAACTTCCTGATCGTGGCCTTCGCCATCTTCATGGTCATCCGCGGTTTCAACGCGGCGAAGAAGAAGGAAGAGGAGGCGCCACCGGCACCAACGGCAAAGGATTGCCCGGAATGCCTGATGTCCATCCCGATCAATGCGAAACGCTGCGGACACTGCACGGCCGTCCTGGCGAAATAAATTCCCGTCCCATCGTCCGGGCCGGCCGAGTTGCCGGCCCGGAGGATATTCTTCAACCACTCACTCGAATATGAGACGTATGGAAAATCTCTACCGGATGATCATGATCGGGGCCTGCGTCGGGATCCTCTCGAACACCCTCCTGTGCCAGGATCCCGAAAAGGCGGCGGATGCTGAAAAACCCCCGGAATATGGATGGAAACACACACTGGTGTCGGCATTGAACCTGACGCAGGTATCATTCACGAACTGGGCGCAGGGTGGCGAAAACGCCATCGCGTACACCCTGTCCCTCGAGGGTAAATCGACCCTGCAGGAACCGAAGACGTTGTGGGAGAACCAGTACCGGTTCGCCTTCGGCCAGGCGAGGCTGGGGAAGCAGGGGCTCAAGAAAACCGACGACGTCATCGACATCGCCAGCGTTTTTACATATGTACTTGGGGAGAAGGTGAACCCCTATGCTTCGGCGACCTTCAAGAGCCAGTTCGCCACGGGTTACAAGTACGACGACAACAACGTGGGAACCCCGGTGGCAAAATTCATGGATCCGGGATATTTCACGCAGGCGGTCGGGATCCGGTACCAGCCGATGCCCGAGTTACGTACCCGGCTCGGCATCGCCCTGAGGGAGGTCGTCACCGACAAGTACACGGTATACGCCGACGATCCAACGACCTTCCCCGAAATCGAGAAAACCGGCGTCAAGGGTGGGCTGGAATCGGTGACGGACGTGGAGTGGAAGATCGACGAAAACATCCTCTTCGTATCACAGCTCTCGGTGTTCGACCCCTTCTCGGAGGCCGGAGACCCCATCGTCCTGAATACCACGACGGTAACAGGGAAAGTGAACAGTTACCTCTCCGCGTCCCTGGGCTTCCAGATGATCTATGACAAGGCCGTGAGTCCACGGGCCCAGTACAAGGAAAGTATCTCGCTGGGCTTCAGTTACACACTCTTTTAACAGAATCGACGCCGAAATAAGGAATTTCACCCGAAAATTGCGTATTGGTGAGAATCTTAGTATATTGGCGGGTCAAAAAAACATCTAAAACAGGATTATTTCTCAATGGCGCGACACTTATCAGCTGAACGGCAGGCCCGAAAATCCCTGACACACCGCAGCAGGAACAAATCGTACAAGTCGAAGATGAACACGGCGGTGAAAAAGGTGCGTACTGCGAAGGGAAAGGATGAAGCCGCCGCAGCCCTCGCGAAGATCAACAAGCTGCTCGACCAGCTGGCGGCAAAGGGGATTATCCACAAAAACAACGCCTCGAACAAGAAATCACGGCTGACGAAATACGTCAATTCGATGAAATAACAGTCCCCGGAAGAGTATGTAAAAAAAGCCCCGGCTGCAAAGTCCGGGCTTTTTCATTTGAGGGGCTCTTTCTGCCCGTCCGGCTGTGTACGCAGCCGGTCCTCCAGGTCCCGCAGGCGTTCCGCTAACGCCTCCCGCATCTCCGGCCGTCTTTCCATGAGCAGGCGGTAGGTTTCCACGGCTTCGCGCGTGGCTCCCTGGCTGGCGTAAATTTCCGCGAGTGTCCGGCTGATGATCCGGTCCCGTTCCACGAAGCCCGTGGCGCTCTGCAGGAGGGGTGATGGGTGCGATTCTCCACCGAGCATCATGACCGCGTCGTCGGGAACCGTCTGGGCACGCCCGGCGGTGTCCCCGGTCTTCGGGTGTGGGGAGGGCGCCGGTTCCGTTCCGGTGCCTGACTGCGGGAGTTTTTCCGCCATCGGCGGGGGTCCGTCGTCTGTTTCACCGCCGCCGGGATCAGCGCCGGCAGGGGTTGACGGGTGGATTTCCCCGGCGGGTATGGTCTGTCCGGGGATACCCTCCCCGGGTGTCGCCCGTGCCGGTAATATTTCCCCGGGAGTGGCCACAGCCGGCGTGGCATCGTCCGGTATCATCTCCCCGGAGTCGCCGTCGGGGGATTCAACCACCGGGGAGAGGACATCCGCAGAGACGAGATCTGCGGAGAGCGCCTCTGCGTGGCCGGCATCCATAGAAACTCCATCTGCAGGAATTAGTTCAGCATCGCCGGCATCCGTCGCGGGAACCCGCGCGGGTGCGTCCGGGGACATCACCAGTCCTGACCATTCCTCACTCAATTCCTCCAGCACGATATTTCCCGGGTACTCATCGAGGAGCGGGGAGAGGGCCTGCACCGCGTCGGGGAATCTCTCGCGGGCCGCGAGGGAACGTGCATAGATGAGCCGTCCGGTTGTATACCCGGGATGGTTCTTCAACCCCCGCTCACAGAGGTCTATCGCTTTTGTGATTTCGCCGTTTTTCAGGAGACTGTCGGCCAGCCTCGCGAAAAGGGGGGAGGAAGGGTGAGCCTCAACGTGTTGTTCGAGTCCGCTCATCCGCCCGGTCACGTTCACACCGTCACGGACTGCGGTTTTCCCGGGAGGTCTTCGGGATGGATGGAAACGGTTTCCTCCGCTGAGGGTACGGCGGCCAGTCCCGGCCGGCGCCCCACCATGATGTGTCTGAGTGAGGTCCATGCGACGATGCCGAACCCCGTGGTGAACAGCAGCTGGAAGGGGACCGCGGCCAGTTCGACGTAATAGACGGAGGCCACGACGCCGAACCCACACCAGAGCGCGAGGAGCGCCTCGACGATGACCGTCGCCCTGACCTTCACCGGGGCGTATTTCTTCCCCGCCCACCGGTCTTTCTTCATGATCACGGAATATTTCGGGGTCCTGACGAATTCCGACTTGCGCCTGAGGATCCCCTCGAACACCGCCTTCGTGTTGTTCACCGCGAGTCCCATGCTCCCCGCCATGAAGAGGGGGAAGAGCAGGATCCGCTTGTTCCAGTCGGAGTAGACCTCCTTCTGGGAATACAGGTAGAAGAGGAACGACCCGAGGAAGGCGAAGACGAAAACCGCCATGATGTCGAAATAGGTCTCATATCCCCCCTGGTGCTTGATGAAAATCAGGGGCACGTTCAGGATCCCCGCCAGCAGGATGAACGGGAAGACGATGTTCCCGGTCAGGTGCAGCGTCGAGTGGATTTTCATCCCGAACGGCAGGCCCGATTTCCACACGCGCGGGAGGATCTTCCGGGCTGTCTCGACCGCGCCCTTCGTCCAACGGTGCTGCTGCGATTTGAGGGCGTTGATCTCGGACGGGAGCTCGGCCGGGGAGGTGACGTCCCGGAGAAATTTGAATTTCCATCCCCTGAGCTGGGCGCGGTAGCTGAGGTCCAGGTCCTCGGTCAGCGTGTCCGCCTCCCAGTTGCCTGCGTCGAAAATGCACGATTTCCTCCAGATGCCCGCCGTGCCGTTGAAGTTGATGAACATCCCGGCCCGGTTCCTGACCTGCTGCTCGATGACGAAATGCCCG
>QJVY01000175.1 GCA_003235555.1 Ignavibacteria bacterium
CTGCTCTCGGAGAGTTTCTGGTTCACCTCGTCGGTGCCGATCGCGTCGGTGTGCCCCTCGATGGTGATTTCGGACCTGGGGAACTTCCTGATCGCCGTCTGGACCTTCGTCAGGAGGTTGTAGTACTGCGGTTCGATCGTGTTCCTCCCCGAGGGAAAGGAGAGGCCGTACAGCCGGATGATGATCTTGTTCCCCTCACGGAGCACGACCCCCTCGTCGGAGGTGAACATGCCTTCGACTTCCCGGATGGTCCCCTCCTGCGACCGGTGGGTCGCCAGCCGCTGCTGGAGGTCCTTTTCCGTGTCGGTCAGCGAGCCGACGCGTTTTTCCATGGAGGCGATCTGCTGCCGGAGGTTTTCGTTTTCCACCTCCTTGTCGTGGATGTCGGTTGCGGCCGCCGCCATCTTCGTGGCGTCGGCGTCGATCCTCCTGTCCCGTTCTTTCACGGCCTCGATCGCCTCTCCCGCCGGTTGCTCGTACCCGGCGTCGAACCGGGCCTTGAGCCCCAGGGAGGCGGAGATCCGCTGGATCTGCTCCTCGATCGCGAGGAGTGCCGATTCGGTGTTCCGGTCCTCCTTCCGCATGTTCTTGATGGCCTCATTCAACGCGATGGCGTGCGCCGCCTCGTATTTCGCCTCCTGCGCGAGTTCCCGGGCCTCGTCGGTGTCATACCGGTTCTGCTTGAGCATCTCCTCGGTCTGTATCGCGAGCTGCCGGGCCCGCGCAAGCGTCCGCGGCGCGGTTTCCCCGACGTTCAACCTGTCCGCCCGTTCCAGGAGGACGCGGGCGGGGGTCAGATAGTTGGACTTGATCGCCTCCAGCTCCGCGTTGCGATAGAGAGCCGTGGCCTCGGTGCCCAGCTTGTTGCCCGACCCCATGTCGCCGTCCTCCATGTCCCGTGCGGCGCGGTTGAACTTCTCCTCGGCCTTCTTCCAGAGTTCCGGCTGCTGCGTGGGTGCGTCCGCACTCAGGGCGTCGGTGCGGGCCGCCATGGCCGCGCTGAACGCGACCTCCCCGATTTTCGCGATGTCCAGGGCCTTCGCGAGGTACAGTGAGGCGTTTCCCAGCCGTTCGCGCATTTCCTCGAGGTTCCCCCCCTGTTTGAAATCTTCCGAGGCCCTGTTGTAATACCCCATCGCTTTTTTGTAACTCGCCGGGGCGAGGATGTCCGCGTTCCGTTCCTTCACACGCGCGAGGAGCGAATCCGCTCCCCCGAAGAGCTGGGCCCGGAGGTTTTCCTGCGCGGGCGATTGTGTGAGCGCGACACCCGTCAGCAGGACGATGGCCGTCACGATGAGGAAAAACCGGCCCGGCCGGCGTGAACAGCGCGATGCTGCCTGATCTGTTTCGTGCATGATGACCTGGATGTGATGATGAAAAATTCTTCCCCGAAGGGGTCCGACGGGTAAAAATACGCATTGACCTGAGCAGGTGCAAGTGCGCGGGGTCCCGTACCGGCGAGTCCCGGAACCACTGAATTCGCTTCGTATTCTACTCTTTTTCCTCCATCTCCTGCCGCCGGTCCCCCGTGACATTGAGAATCTGTCGTTTTTTTAATATATTGCCACCGATCCCGCACAAAAGTGGCGGGATCATTGTTATTATATTGCCTCGTTCGAGGGGGGGGCGGAACAAACACGGGACCCATGGACCATATCAGAAACTTCTGCATCATCGCCCATATCGACCACGGCAAGTCGACGATCGCCGACCGGCTGCTCGAGTACACCGGGACGTTCACTCCCAGGGAGATGAAAACCAACCAGGTCCTCGACGACATGGCCCTGGAGCAGGAGAGGGGGATCACCATCAAGCTCCACGCCATCCGGATGCCCTACAAGGCCCCCTCGGGGAAGAAGTACACGCTGAACCTGATCGACACCCCCGGACACGTGGATTTTTCGTACGAAGTTTCCCGGTCGCTGGCCGCCTGCGAGGGAGCGCTGCTGGTGGTGGACGCCTCGCAGGGGGTGGAGGCGCAGACCATCAGCAACCTCTACCTCGCCATCGACGCTGGCCTGGAGATCATCCCCGTCATCAACAAGGTCGACCTGCCGGGAGCGATGGTCGATCAGGTGAGCCGGCAGATCATGGACCTCATCGGGTGTGTGCAGGACGAGATCATCCTCACCAGCGCCAAGATGAAAACCGGCATCCAGGAGATCCTCGACGCCGTGGTGAGCCGGGTCCCCCCGCCGAAGGGTGATCCCTCCAAACCGGTGACCGCGCTGATTTTCGATTCGATCTTCGACGGCTACCGCGGATCGGTGGTCTACGTCAGGGTCATCGACGGGACCATCAGGGAGGGGGACAGGATCAAATTCTTCGCGACGGAGAAACTCTTCGAGGCGGAGGAGATCGGCGTCCTGGAAATGAAACGGGTGCGCACCCGCGCGCTCTCCGCCGGCGACGTCGGGTACATCATTCCGGGCGCGAAGGACGTCCACGACACGAAGGTCGGGGACACCCTCACCACGGCGGACAACCCCGCCCCCGGACCGCTCCCCGGTTACAAGGAGGCCAAGCCGATGGTCTTCGCCGGCCTCTACCCGGTGAACGCTGACAACTTCGCCGAACTCCGGGATTCCCTCGAGAAGCTCCGGATGAACGACGCGTCCCTGATCTTCGAACCGGAGACCTCCGTCGCGCTCGGGTTCGGTTTCCGGTGCGGTTTCCTCGGCCTTCTCCACATGGAGATTATCCAGGAACGCCTCGAACGCGAGTACGAACAGGAGCTCATCACCACCGTCCCGAACGTGGAATACCGTGTCACGAAGCTCGACGGCGAAGTGGTCGCCGTCGACAACCCCAGCCTGATGCCCGCACTCGGCGACATCGAAAAAATCGACGAACCGTTCATCAGGGCCCAGATCATCGCGCCGTCGGATTACATCGGGAACGTGATGAAGCTCTGCACGGACCGCCGCGGCGTCTACAAGAACACCACGTACCTCGACCCCACCCGCGCGGACATCCACTACGAACTGCCCCTCTCGGAAATCATCTTCGATTTCTACGACAAGCTCAAGTCGTCGTCGCGGGGGTACGCCTCGCTCGACTACGAATTCCTGGAGTACCGGGAGTCCGACCTGGTGAAACTCGACATCCTCCTGAACGGGGACCCGGTGGACGCCCTCTCGACGATCGTGCACCGGGAGAAGGCGTACGAGTGGGGGAAGAGGCTCTGCGCGAAGCTCCGGAAGCTCATCCCGAGGCAGATGTTCGAGGTGGTGGTGCAGGCCGCCATCGGGAGCAAGATCATCGCCCGGGACAGCATATCGGCGATGCGGAAGAACGTCATCGCGAAATGCTACGGCGGCGACATTTCGAGGAAGCGCAAACTCCTGGAGAAGCAGAAGGAGGGGAAGAAGCGCATGAAGCAGGTGGGCCGGGTGGAAATCCCACAGGAGGCCTTCCTCGCCGTGCTGGCAATGGAAGATTAACGATCGCATTATCCAAACGGAGAACCAATGAGTCAACCGCAACAGCAGCAGAAACAGCGGCCGGCAGCGCCGGCGGACACGACGGGGAAGGTGAAGGCCTTTTTCCGCGAACTCTCAATCGTCGTCGGGGCCTTCCTGATCCTCAACAGCTTCGTCCTCGCGTCGTTCGAGGTGCCGACCGGTTCGATGGAAAACGAAATCATGACCGGCGATTTTCTCCTGGTGAACAAGTTCGTCTTCGGAGGGACGACGCCGCGGACCATCCCCTTCACGAACTACCGGCTGCCCGCATTCAAGCTTCCGTCGTTCTGGGACGTGGAGCGGGGGGACGTCATCGTCTTCATTTTCCCCGGGATGCGGGAGGAGGTCACGGCCCGGGATTTCGCGTACTACCTCAAACGGGCGATTGCCGTTGCGGGGGACACCCTCGAGATCCGCAACCGGATCGTCTACATCAACGGGGAGGCCATGACCAACCCGAGGAACATCAAGTTCAACTATCCGACCATCAGGCCGCCGGAGTGGCACGACCCCCGGATCTTCCCGCCCGGGGCGCCGTTCAACGAGGACCATTACGGCCCGATCAGGGTGCCGGCGGAGGGGGACGTCATCCCCCTGAACGCCAGGAATTACAGGGAGTGGGAGGTCTTCATCCGCCGGGAGGGGCACCTCTGCTCCCTGGTGGACGGGCAGGTCACCGTCGACGAGGTGAAAGCGGACAGCTACACCGTGGGCCGGGATTACGTCTTCGGGATGGGGGACAACCGGGACAACAGCCTCGACAGCAGGTTCTGGGGCTTCATCCCGAAGGAGGACGTCATCGGCACCCCCCTGATCGTCTACTGGTCCTGGAACCCGGAGACGCCCCTCTCCGCGTTCTCCGATAAGCTTTCGTCGATCAGGTTCGGGCGTTTCGGGACGCTCGTCAGATAGGCGCGGCCGGGCCCCGCGTCCCGACACAACCATGCCTGCGCATTCCGGAAAAATCCAGATC
>QJVY01000262.1 GCA_003235555.1 Ignavibacteria bacterium
GGTCGTATTTCTCGAGGTAGGGCGCGGCCGCCTCCGAGAGTCCCGCGGGGGTGAGGCCGGCGGCTTTGTCCTCCCCGATGTCGTCCATGAGGTCCCGGCGCGCGAGCCAGTACCCCAGCTCGTCGTAGAGGGCCTCGATATTGTAGTCGTTGACGAACTCCTGCATCTCTTCGTCGAACTCCCTGGTGTAGGACCACGCATCCTTCTTCGGGTCGAAGTGCACCGGTTCCTCAGCCCCGAACGACGGGGCGCGGGAGAGGATCAGCTGTTCGATCTTCTCGAATTCCGGAAGCGCCTCCCCCCGGTAGGCGTTGGCCATCCAGTTGCCGAGGAAGACGATTTTCATCAGCGAACGAAATTCGTCGGTGGTGAGGTTGAGTGTCATGGGCGGGCCTTTCGGGTATGGACCGGGAATGTCGTTATGAAGTGGCCGTGGGGCCGTCGTGAGACCACCAGCGGCCGCGCGGTGCTCTATTCGTAGCGGAGGGCCTCGATGACGTCGGCGTTGGCAGCCCGGACGGAAGGGTAGATCCCGGCGAAGATGCCGATGCCGGCGCAGATCACGAACGAATACCCCACCCAGTTCCAGAGCAACACCGCCTCCTCGCCGATGTTCAGGTTGTTGAAGATGTTCCCCCCGACGACGCCGATGATCCCTCCCAGGATGCCGAGGATCACGGCCTCCATGATGAACTGAATCATAATGTGCATTTTTCTGGCGCCCACCGCCCGCCGGATGCCGATTTCGCGCGTCCGTTCGGTCACCGAGACGAGCATGATGTTGGCGATGCCGATCCCGCCCACCCCCAGCGAGACGAGGGCGATGATGATGATAAAGTTGGCGATTTCCTCATTCGTGTCCTGAATCGTCGAGAGGAAGAAATCCTGCCTGCGCACCCGGAAGTCGTTCTCCTGCTCGGGGCGGAGCCGGTGGCTGCGCCGGAGGATGGTCTCGATGTCGAAGAGCGCCTCGTCGTACCCGTCCGCCGACTTCAGCTGCGCCAGGATCGACGACAGCTGGTCCTGGCCGAACATCCTCTCCTGCGCCGTCGTCAGCGGGATGTAGACCTGGTCGTCCGGGTCGCGCCACCCCTCACCCTTCGAGCCGAGCAGGCCGATGACCGTGAACATGCTGCCGTTGATCGACATCGCCTCGCCGATCGGCGATTTTTCCTCGAAGAGTTTTTCGTGGACGGTGGCCCCCAGCACGCAGACCCGCGCGCGTTGTTTCATCTCCGCCTCGGTGAAGTACCGTCCGGCGACCACGACGTCGTTGTTGACCTCCTCGTACTGCGGGGTCGTCCCGGTGATCCGCGTGTTCCAGTTCAGGTCCTCGAATTCCACCATCCCCGACCGGTCCATCGTCGGAACGGTGGCCACGATCACCGGGGAGTTCTCCAGGATGTCCTTCGCGTCGGCCTCCTTCAGGCTGACGACCGACTCGCCGGTGCGGATGCCCCGGCTGTGGGAGTGTTCCGGGCGGATCAACAACACGTTGGTCCCCATCGATTCGAGACGCTTCTTGATCCGCTGCTGCGTCAGGTCGCCGAGGGCCACCACGTAGAGCACCGCCGCGATGCCCACCGAGATGCCGATCAGCGTGAGCGCCGAGCGGAGCGGGTTCGCGCGGATGCTCTTCAGGGCGAGGATGATATTCTCGACGACGATCATCTCAGCGCGATCCGCCCGAGTTTCCGAAACCCCTGCTGCTGCGGATCCGGTCTTCCAGCCGGTCGTTGGCCTCCTGCAGCCTCGAGGTCATCGGGATCCCGACCAGGTCGCCCTCGTTCAGCCCTTCGAGGATCTCGACGTCCTTGAAGTCCGCGAGCCCGATCGTGATACTTCGTTCGGTGTACCTGTCACCCTCCTTCACCAGCACCTTCGGGTTCTTCATCTTTTCACCCGGCTTCCCGGAGCTCTGCACCGCGACGGCCGGGAGGATGAGCACGTCCGGCTTGTCGACGATCATCACCTCGATGGTGGTGTTCATGCCGGACTTCAGTTTGCCGTCGGTGTTTTCCACCTCGATGAGGATGTCGAAGAGCGTCACGTTCTGGTCGACGCGCGATTCCGGCGCGATCCGGATGATCTTCCCGTGGTATTTCAGGTTGGGCGAGGCCTGCGCGATGACGTCCGCGGTCTGCCCCGGCCTGATCTTGCCGATGTCGATCTCGTCGATGCCCGCTTCAATGTACACGGACTTCATCGACGCGATGTCGACGATCGGGCTCCCGCCGCTGACGTTGCTGACGCCGGAGGCGATGATCTGCCCCTTCTCGACGTACTTCTGCAGGATGACGCCGTCCACGGGCGCGCGGACGACCGATTCGGCGAGCCGTTCCTTCGCGCGGTCGAGGATCGTCTCGGCGCGCACCAGCCCGCCTTTGGCGACGGCGAGGTTGAGGTCGATCTGGCCGAGCTCCTCTTCCGAAATGAGGTCGGCCTCGTAGAGTTTTTTGCGCCGTTCGTAGACGCGTTCCGCCTGGTTGAGTTCCGCCTTCGCGATGTCCAGGTCCGCCTGCGCCTGCTTGACGGCCGCCAGTTCGTCCTTCTGGTCGAGGCGCGCGATCAGTGCGCCCGCCTTCACGAACATCCCCTCCTCGACGGGGATCTCGACGATTTCGCCGCTGGCTTTGGATTTGAGTTCGATCCGGTCGATCGGTTTGACGATGCCGTCCGCGGTGACCACGATCTGGAAGGTGGCGCGATTGACGGGGATGTCCTTGTAGCGGACCCTGGTGGCGTCGCCCCGGTCTTCGCCGTTCATGAGAACGGCGAATGCCGTCGCGACGAAAACCACGACGACGAGCGCGATGATGAGAAGTGTTTTCTTTTTGTCCATATTCAGCGAGTTGGTCGGATTTCCGGGTAACACGCTCGACATCGTTAGACACCGAAAACCGGGAAAAAGTTTATCTGCCGGGGGGAACATCCAGACTCCAATAAGCGCACAAATGGCGAAATAATCAAGGGGATGGGCAATTCCGCGACGTTCTCACCCTCCCCGGCGGCGACGGAAAGAGCTCAATCCAGCCAGATCGAAAAACCGGCGGTGAGAACGATCGGCTCATCCGTCCGGCGCCCACCGTCCCGGTCGAGGGATTCGTTCAGGTATTTCACCCCCACCAACAGCAGCGCCTTTCCGCCGACCGTTGCCTTCAGCCCGACCCGGGCTCCGTAGTGAACCCGCGATCCGCCGTAAAAGACGTGGTCCAGGGAATGGTAGCCCAGTACGCCTTCCACGAAGGGATACACGCTGCCGCCGGTCGCGAAATTGTACGATGGAACAAGGTCTATTGAATACGGAGCCTTCGGGGAATCGTAGTAACTCCCGATGAAGAGCGAAGCTGAAATTCCCGCTTCGAACCCGTCTGCCACAAAATACCCGATATAGGGTGATACCGTAAAAAACCCGTGTTGAAACTCCCCGTCCGTCTCAAAGTACATCGACCCCCCGATCTCGACCACATGACGCCTCGCAAAACCGCCCTGATCCTGACAGAGCGCAGGGGTTGAGCACACAAGAACGGTGACGAGAATGATCATAAGCGTGCGGGCGACGACGCGAAACCGGACACTCTTCATAACGCCTCCTGGGAATATTGTGATGTGATCTGAATGAACGGGAATGGAATGATCGGAAAAAACTCCTCAAAGCTGTTCCGCGTGAACGGCTCTCCGGGGTAATCGGACCACCATAGGAATAATCAGGCACATCGTCAGGCCGCCGATCATCCGGCAGCCGCTTCCGCAAGACACCGGCGACGGGAGGATGCTGTGGGACGGGGGGATCCGGGGGGTGGATTCAACCCACCCCCCCGTCCGCGTGGTGAATTTCCACCGCCCCCCGGAGTCCCGACACCAGCGCCCCCTGCATCCAGCCATGGTACAGGGAATCGTGCTCGCCGGCGAAATGGATACGCCCCTCCGCTCTCCCGATTTCGGTCCTGAGCGCAGCGTCCTGCGCCGGCGTCGGGTCCGCCCAGGCCCCTGCGGACCAGGGGTCGAGGAACCACGAGTACGACGCCCCGCTGTCCAGGTGGTCCCGCACACCGGGAAAGACATTCCCCCACCGGGTGAGGACGCTTTCAATCCGTCGTTCTTCGGTGAGCGGATCGATCTCGCGTGCGCGGTCGTAGCGCAGATACGACATCAGCACGCCGCGTGGTCCCTCCCGGTCCCAGGTGGGCTGCCAGATTTCCTCCGGCCAGTCCGTATTCCCCCAGCCGTTCAGGTTTTCCATCTCCCAGAATCGGGTGGAGAACTGCATGAAGACCCTCGTCGACGGGGCGTAATTGTATCCCCCGCCCGCCGCCTGCATCTTCAGCGGCGAGAGCGCCGGCGTGAACTGAATGCGGTTCAACACAGTCAGCGGTACGGTGCAGAGCACCCTGTCGGCCGCGTACACCGTGCCGCCCGCCGTCCGGACGGTAACTCCGAACAGATTCTGTGCGACGGACTCAACGGGCGTCGAAAGGTGGATGGTGTTTGCGAGAGAGTCGGCAAAGGCCCGGGGCAGCCTGTCGGTCCCGCCGCGGATCTTTGTGTACTCACCCCGGTTGACCGAGCCGGGCCATGGGGGCGAGTTGAGGTAGCTGGACGCGGGGATGAACGACCGGATACCCCCGGAGTACTTGACATACAGGCCGCCGCGGGAGTAAAAGGGAACGAGCTCCAGGTCGAAATATTCCGCGTAGGCGATGGTGAGGTGGTGGTTGGAGGGGATCCGCGCCGCGCCGGCTTCGGCGAGGTGCCCGTCGGTGAAGGGTTCGCGCAGAGTCAGGACCCGCCCCCCGATCCGGGGTCTTGCCTCCAGGATCGTGACGTGGTGCCCCGCCCTCGATAATTCGAATCCCGCCACCAGCCCGGCGATCCCCGCACCGATGATGACCACCTTCTTCGGGTCCCGGTATCCCGGCAGCCTCCCCGGCGAGTTGACGACCGGCGCGACGAGGTCGTTACACGAAACGAACGCCAGCCCCCCCGCGATCAGGACGCTCCGCCGGAGGAATTCGCGGCGGGATGGGTCGGGCGCTCCGGTGGATGAACCGGGTGGATTTCGCCGGGTCTTCCCGGACGGAATCTCTTTCATCATGACAGTTTCACCATCTGGCAGGAGGGGAATGGTCGACCGGTCTCTGGTGGAGTGTACAGAATTCGGGCAGAATTATCAATAAGCGGCAGGCGGAAATATGCCGTTTTTCTGACAAATTCCTGACATCCGGCCGTCCCGGTTACGGTATCTTGGACACAGATCATCCACGACAACCGAAGGGACAGGAAATGAAAACCGTCATCATCACAGCAATCTGGATGTTTTCGATCCTCACCGGGCAGACATTCGCGCAGGACGAGGGCGAGGACGGCGTGGTCTCCCTCGGTGGCGGGTACGGAGAGAATACGCGCGTCGTCATCCTCACGGAGGTCGGAATCCACCTTGCGTCGGCCGGGAACGGAGGACGCGGCCTCGCCACCAACGGTCTCCTCATCAAGACGGGCACGGCCGACGCCGTCGGCGTGGCGCTTGCGTACACCGTCGACCAGGAACAGGGTTCGGCACCCGAAATCCGGTACCGTCACTGGTTCAACCGCGATCAGTATTTCGATCTGGGGATCGGATTCCCGAACCGGAAGGCGAGCACCGGTTTCGAGTGGTCCGCCTCCCCCTCCCTGCTCCTCAAATGGAACCCCGTCGAATGGTTCGGGCTCGCGATCCGGCCCGAGTACCGGCGTACCGTCAAAGGCACCACCCGGTACGAGGGGGGGCAGCGGATCTATTCCCTGACCGAGGAGGGAAAGTGGTTCTTATCCGGCGGACTCGAATTTTGCGGGAAACCCGGGGCCATCATCGAGACGACGCTGGCGGTGACGCTCATGGCGGCGATCGGAGCGGCGTTCGGGAGCTGAGACCGGTGGATACCCTGCGGGGTTCCCCCGGTTTCAGCGACCCGGTATTGTCTGACCGCTCAATCCCACGGAGAGAGGATGACGGTCCAGGCTGAAAATTCCCTTTCGTTGAGCGGATGGTTGAGTTCGTCGGAGTCGATCTGGCTGTGGTTGTACCGCACGTCCAGATGGGTGAGGATGGACGCGAACAGGTTGTCCGGTCCGAGGGGCACGTCCAGCGCCCGCAGGAATTTCACCACGCCTGCCAGCCTCAGCATATAGCCCGATGTGGTAAACCTCCGGTTCCCCCTCTCCGGCGCCTCCAGGAACCTGCCCCCCCGCAGGGAGACGAACTCCAGCAACTCCAGTTGCCAGCCCCTTTTGATGATCACATCATCGTTCGGTTTCCCGAGGAAGAGGTCGTCAACAATCCTGATGTCCCCGAGCCCCCCGCGGTAGTCCGCAGGCGGCGGATCCCCGATGATCATCCCCTGGTCGTTCACCGGGGCGGGATAACGTCTGACCAGAAGATCGTTGGATTCCCGTGTCCACGAAAACATGAACGGCCGCCAGTCGAGGTCCCCCCTCCCGTACGAGACTCCCAGTTCAACCCCCACCCCCGCGCGTGCGTACCGGGGCAGGGGATCCCCCTGGTCGGGATCGATGTAAATGACCATCGTGTTCCCCATGTTGTTCTTCGCCAGCCCCGCACTCAGGTTGAGCACGGGGAAGAGACCGTCCGCGATCGCGACCGGCGAACTCCGTATCCGCCCCGCGATCTCCATGACCGGAATGGCCATGAAAAACCCGAGGTCGTACGCCGGGACGCTTGCAACCCCCTGCCTGTCCTGGCCCTGGACATTGAAGGGTGCCAAAACGGAGTTCACGTGCTTCAGCGTGTATCCGGCCGACAGGTTGACCCATGTATGCAAACCGACGCCGACCGAGTAGTTGTCCGCCGTCTCGTAGGCGTCGAATGTGGAAATCACGTCGGGCCCGTCGGGGGATGTTTCAGAGAATTCTCCCAGGTTCAGCCGGATGCGTGAGTACGATACGCCGATGCTGATTTCAGGATCCAGGCCGAACTGTCGCCGGAGGTTGACGCCGGCGGCGAACCCGAAGGTTTTGAACGTGAGGTCCGATTGCTGAATCCGGGGGAGCCAATCGGAGTAATCGTACCCCGCGGAAAAGCGGCGGGATCTGCTGAACATGCCCAGGTGGGCGGGGTTGTTCAGGACGTTCAGCGGTTCGTCGCGGTAGAGGCCCACCGACGTCTCCCCCATCCCGTTGGCGGCGGCGGAGGGAGAGGTGAGCAGGAACGGGAGCGCCGCTTCCCCCTGGGCGAGGAGAGGGGTGACCGCAAAAAAATGCACCAGCAACAGGGGAACAATCCTCTTCGAAACTGCTCTCAACATTGCCGTCCCTTTCGCACGGTTATCGGTTTTCATCTCTGAGTTGTCTGAGAATGATCAATTTATTCTTCTGTGAATGTCCTGAAAGATCCAGCCGCTCTTCACCCCCCGAAGCCCCCCCGATCAGACCGCCGACGACGAACCCTCCGATGCCTCCGAGCATCCCTCCCAGGAATGCATCCCCTCCCCGGCTGATTTCGAAGAGGTGAAAACCGGGGTCCGGTTCTTCGTGGGCCGCCGCCCCGATAATCGCGCCCAGAGCCCCGCCGGTGAGGGCCCCGATGCCCGCCCCGGTCCAGAAACGGGAATCAATCCTCCTGACCAGGACGTCGATCGAGTCGACGTGCACCCGGACCACTTCGCCGGGCCTGATGAGATTCACCCTCTCATCGGTAATTTCACCGATCGTGCACGACCGGAACGTGTCCGGCACGGTGGTGATGACGATCCATTCATCGGGCTGGGCCGGAGCCGTCCCGGCGTGGGCGAGGGTGAGAAGGCAGAGTATGGAAACAAAGATGGTCGGTTTCATGAATATTCCTCCCGGCCTGGATGGTTGAACAGAATGTCGATCATTTTTTCCCCCAGTTCCTGAATTCGTATGTCGACGCGACGAGTACCAGGGCGCCGAGGAAAGCGGGGATCAGCAGGATGAGAATCATCCATCGTCCCTGCCCGGATTCATCCTCCAGAATCGAAAGAAGACTTTCCAGGGGAATGACCTCCACCGTCCTGCCCTTTCCCCGGAGTCTACCTGACGAGCATCAGTTTCTTCACGTCCGTGGACGTCCCGGCCGTGAGCCGGTAGGCGTACACCCCGCTCGGCAGGTTCCCGGCGTCGAAGGAAACGGTCCGTTCCCCCGGCCCCTGGACCTCGTCCACGAGGACCGCGACCTCCTGGCCCAGCACGTTGAACACCGACAGACGGACCGGTCCGCCCTCGGCCACGACATACCGGATCGTCGTCTTCGGATTGAAGGGATTGGGATAGTTTTGCTGCAGCTCGAAACGGAGCGGAGTTTCGGCGTCATCGGCGTCACCGACGACATCGTCGATCGGAGAGTAGAGAATCCGGAGATACGGCGTGCTGCTCCCCACCCCGCTGATGTTAATCAAGAAATCGGAGTTGTTCTCGTCACACCAGACCATGAACCCCAGTCCGAACCATCCCGGCGACGCGATCGCCCCCTCAAAATCGCCATCGGAACCGGGCAGGGGAATCAGGTGCCACCCGGTGGAATAAAATCCCAGGTCGTAGACATACGCCGTCCCGGTCTGGATGCCCCCCCACGTGACCGGGGCCGGACTGCTCACGGGGTCCTCCGCCAGCCTCGAGACGTTCATGTCGACATAGTCGAACAGGCCGTCGTGAACGGCGGTCATGTACACGTAGAGGTCGAGCGCGTAGATCGTATCACCGGCGTGGAAAGCCGACAGGTCGAATTTCGCCCAGCCGCGGTATCCGTAGGAACAACCGGGGTCGCTGAGGTTCTGCAGCCGGATCCCGCTCCCCGCCGCGACCGGGGTGGCGCTGGGTGACGATTTATAGACCGTGCCCGTCTGAGCGGCATACAGCGTGACATATCCCGATACTGTCGTGGTGGTCTCCGTCCGGGAGACCATTTCCCCGAACCGGACTTCGACACCCTCCCCCGCGCCTGCGACCACCGTCGAGGAGCTCATGCTGGTGGTCCGACGTTCGTCACCGAACCGATCCCGCTCGACGACGGGCTGTTGCCAGTCGATCCGGACTCCCGGTTCGGGATTCTCCGTCGCAATCTTCCGGTTGACGAAGTACCGGTAGGAGACCGCGGACCCCTCGACCGTCCAGGCAAAATCGGAAGAATCCTCATCGAACGATTTCACCAGGCGGTTCCCCGATGCGGCGACGGTCCCTGCGCCGGACGCGTATGCGGAACTCACCATTGCCAGCGGGTCCCCGTTACCGTCGACGATGGAGCAGCGCGCCCCGTCCGTGGAAAAATAGATCAGGACGTCGTTCGCTTCGTTGCGGTAGGCAAAACCCTCGCCGGCCCTCTCCCCGTCGGGGATGATCCGGTTGGAGATTTCCTCGAGTTCACCGCCGGGGCCCGTGTAGAACATCGGGTTGACCGAGAGGACCGCCATGCGTGTGTGTCCGTCGATGTCGTAGTGGCGGGCATTGGGGCTGCGCAGGGAGACGACCTCGTTCCGGGAGGTGAGGTACGCCCCGTATGATTGCAGGATCGAGGTGGTGGCGTACCCGTCAGCGGGGGCCTTCCCGATACGCTGTGCGAAGCCGGGGATGGCGAGGACGAACGTCAGGATGGAAACGATAAGCAGACCGGGCGCCCCTCCCGGGTCCGTGCTGCCCGATGTTGGATTGTGCATGGTGATGCCTCCTCTGAATGTGATGGGATGATCGTCAATGCATATGGTATATATGGATTGTCGGATGAAGGGATGTCATGATCGTGTCACGGATTCGTCAAACTTCATTTCCGGGAACTTCCCGGCGGGGGTGGCGCAGTGTGCGTCGGGAAAAGGAAGAACGGAGGAACCTGATGGAATGTTCGGTGCACCCGCTGATGGCGGGGTGCGGAGGGAGCGGTCTGCCTACCGGTATGTTACAGGTTTCATCGTCATTGTCAAGGGAGGGAATTGAAAGTTACACGAACCGGTCAATTCCGGCTAATTCATGCCGGACAGGTCCTGCATCCACCAGGGCGTCTTCATGAGTTCGTCACCCTTCTCCTTGGGGTAGAAGGAATGCATGGATTCGTTGACAAAGTACCTCCAGAACGGTTCCGACCATGCCGTGTCGATGATCCGGAATGAACCCTTTTTCTCCTCGTCTTTGAGGAAGTCCCGGAACGCGTCGAGCGGTTCGGGACCGAACTGCTGGAAGATCACCCTGCCCCCGTATTTCGCGTGGAGGGCGTGGTTCGCCTTCCAGGCCCGGACGAACATGCGCGCGGCTTCGCGCTCCTCCCTGAGCGTCGTCGTGTCCCCCTCCCCGCGGAGACGCTCCAGGTCCCTGAAATCCCGGATCATGTTCTCCATGGACTCGAGGTCGTTCTCCATACCCGCCCGCTCTTCCGCCGTGAGAGACGTAGATTGGAGCTTCATGCGCATCGTGTCCACCGGCCCCTCCACTTTCTTCATCTCGGCCCGCTGTACGGCCCGCATCCTGACGCTGAACGAATCGAGCTCCGCGGTGGTGGGTTCGAGGTTGTTCTCCTCGGCGAACCGGTCGAGAAGGGGTTTGAAGATGAGCTGGCTGAGCCTGTTCCCGTCGGCCGTCGTGAGTTCCTCCCCGAGGACGACCGCGATCACCGGATCGGCCAGTGTGTCGACGGGCGTCTCCTGCGGGAAGAGCGTGGCGGGCGCGAGGACGGCGATCAGGATCGATGCGGGTATGTTCATGATCCCCCCTTCAATTGCTCTCCGGATCCCCGGCCGCCTGATCCGGGGTTTCGATGGTCCTGAGGTACGCGATGAGGTCGGTCAGCTCGCTTTCGTTCAGCGTCTTCCCGAAAGCCGGCATGCGCAGGTTCAGCTGGCCGTTTTGAATGAACTCGGTGAGGTCGGTGTCGTCGAGAGACGGGAGCACGTCGGCGAGATGGACGTTCGTCGGAAGCGCCCCGAGGCCCTTGTCCCCGTGGCAGGTCCGGCAACGGGACTGGAAGATCAGCTCGCCGCGCTCCGCGCCCCGGGCGTCGGTCAGGCGCGGTTCGAACCCGAGCGCGGGGGTCGTCCTGGAGACGGCGGGGATCGACTTGAGGTACGCGTAGATGGCCCGAAGGTCGTCCTCGTCCCAGAACTTGTACAGGCTGTAGGGCATGATCGGGGCGAGCACGGTGGAGTCCGGTCGCATCCCCGTGGTGACGGCGGCGAGAAAATCCTCCTCGGACCACGAGCCGATGCCGGTTTCGACGTCCGGGCTGATGTTGCGGGCGTGCGCGAGGATCGGGCCCTCATCCCCCCCGCCGAAGGGGAAACTGCTCCCGGCGAACATCTGGTCGACGAAGAAATGCCCGTCCTGCAGGTCGCGGGGCGTGTGGCAGTCGGCGCAGTCGGCCAGGTTGTTGGAAAGATATTTTCCGTATTCGGCGGTGACGCCGCGCGGCGGGGCCACGATGGGTTTGGTCACGGCCGGCTTCGGTCCCATGACCCCGAAGGTGAAGAGCGCCTTGGCCGGGAAGGAGGGCTGCCGCTCCGGGACCTTGTGTTCGACCGGGGGCAGTGTGCGCAGGTACGCGACCACGGCCAGGGCGTCGTCATCGGCCATGCCGTGGTACCAGTCGATCGGCATGACCGGAAAGAGCGGTGTGCCGTCCTTCCGCAGCCCCTCCCTCAGCGCCCGGACGATCTCACCGTCCGTCCAGCCGCCCAGTCCCGTTTCCATGTCGGGAGTGAGGTTGCGCGAGTACCATTTCCCGAACCCGGGGCCGATCTCCGTGAGGTCGAAGAGCATCCCCCCGGAGGGCGTCGTGTACTCCGCGCTGAACTGCGCCTGGTGGCACGTCCAGCAGTGGGACCTGTAGGTGAAAATCTCCTTACCCCATTCGATCGAGGCGGAGTCGGAGGGAGCTGTGAGTTCCGTGACCGGCCTGGAGACGGGGGCGTCCCAGCGGAGCTGGACATACCCCCAGAGGCACCCCAGGATGACGACCAGAAAGCCGACCAGCCAGACGAAAACCTTCAGAACGCGCTTTATTGGTGATGACATGTTCTACACCGGAGGATGGTGGGTTGACCTGTTGAGCACGATGGAAAATCATAGCAAACGGGTGGGAGAAAGTCAATTTCCTCACCGGATCAGGACGAACTTCCCGATCTGGCGGCCGAAATCCGACTCGACGGTGTAGACGTACACCCCGCTCGCCAGGGCCCGCCGACTCTCACTCAAAATGTCCCAGTCCACCTCCCCCTTGTCGGGATGGTCGGGCGGAGCCTCGTATTCTATGGTCGTAATCTGGTCGCCGGTGAGTGTGAACACGCGGATGGTACACTTGCGCGGCAGGTGGATGAACTTCACGAAGCGCTTCGTCTCGTCCCAGTCGCGGCCCCTCCCCTCCCAGCCGCCGTTTTCATACGTGTAATCGACGTCCACTCTATAAGGATTCGGCACCACCAGCACCCTGTCTTTCTCCTCGGACGCCGCGAACGCCAGGTCCACCCTGACGAGGTTTTCGGTGATAGACGATTCGGGGCCTTCGAACATCAGCGTATCGCGGATGATGCCGCCCCCCGCCCCGGTCTTCTCGACGATGGTCATGTCCGGAATGCCGAACGACGTCACCGCGTACCAGTACCGCTTCCCCCGCACCAGGTTCGAGTCGACATACATGCTGTCGAGGCCGATGTCGAAGTCTATGCTGTCCACAAGGTCGAACTGTTTCACCAGCGAAAAACTTTTCAATTCAGGCGCGTCGCCCGGGTCCTCGCTCCTGTATAACCGGTACCCCTCGAACGTCCTGCCGCCGGGAACGTTCCCGAGTGAATCGCAGGCATGCCCGCCGGCGCAGCCCGATGAGCCGTCGGCGCTGCAGGGCGGGTTGGCGCGCCGCCAGTGGTCGGGGGGATAGCTCTGCGCGAGCCTGTTGGAGTCGTCCCAGGTCTGGAGGGGGTCGACCGGGCCGGCGGCCGCGCCCCACTCGAGCGTCACGGTCTGAGAACCCTCGGAAATTTTCAGGGACGGGGAGGGCGGGACGACGGGATTGACGAACCCTCTTTTGAGCAGTTTCACCGCAGTCTGGGCGTTGGCCGTGAGGTTGTTCGGCCCCTCGTCCACCCCTTCTCCCCCGACGAGGGCGATCGAGATTTTCAGCGTGTCCCCCGGGGGAAAAGCTTCGAAGGGCCCGAAGGAGAGCATGAAAAAGACGTCCGACGGGTTGTTCGGGGAATCACAGGTGGCCACCGGCTGGTCCCCGAAGGGTTCACCGCTCATGTAGGAATAGAGCGTCGAATCGTCCTGGCTCGGGATGTTCCGCGTGGTAAAATTGAACCACTGGTAGATGAAGTTCAGTTCGGTCAGCGGCTTCGACGTCCCGAGGACGGTGATCCCGAGGGGTGTCGCGCCGCGGTCCACCGGGTTGTGGATGTAGGCCGTCGTCAGGGAATCGATGTAGCAGGTGTAGTTCCTCTCGTTGCCGCCCCCCACCGCGACCGGCCCGATGTCCATGTCGATGAAGAACCCGACGTAGACGTCGGTGATCGTCTTCTCTGAGGTGTTGATGAAGTAGTAGTCGAACGGGATGATGGCGCCCAGTTCTTTGGTCCGCCAGGCGTAGCTCTTTTGAATGAGTTTGATGCCCATCGGGAAGTTGTCGCTGGCCACCGCGTTGAGGTCGCTGGCCGAGCAGTAGAGGTCGTTGTCGGAGATCGCCGCGTAATCCTCGTCCACGTGCGGTTCGCCGTGGTCGGGGATGCCGTTTTTCTCGGTGTAGAAATCGGGATCGTCCTTCCTCCGGAACCCGCCGGTCGGGCGGGGACGGCAGAGGTCGTTCTTCGTGCGGTCGTAGTTGTCGAAATTGGGATCGGGGTTGGCGACCGCGTCGTAGCCCCCCTCGCACCCCACCTCCATTTCGTCCGGGATGCCGTCGGAGCCCACGTCGTCGGTCGCGGCCACCCAGTCGCCGTCGTTGTCGATCCCGTCCAGGTCGTCCTCGTCGACGAGGCCGTCGCCGTCGTCGTCGCAGCCGCGGCGGTTCGGTTCGGTGGCGCTGTCCGCCACCGACGTGCGCCAGATGAGCTCCCGCAGCGGATGGGCGGGGTCGGGGAGGAAATTCTTCGTCGTGTTGTTCAGGTTGTACCCCTCGCTCACGCGCCGCACGCCGTCCACCTTCCCGGCGATGGCGGGCCCCCCGCCGTAGAGGTGTTCGATCCCGGAGCCCGCCGGGTACTCGAGGCCGTAGCTCGGCTCCACCGGGATGCAGGCGGTGGCCACGCCGCAGTCCCACGCCTGCAGCCCCATCGTCATCTGGTTGCTGATCCAGACGCGCATGTCGAAACCCTGGAGGGCGCGCTTGGCGAAGGTGACCGTGGGTGTGGAGGGGGGGACACCGGAGGTGCCGGCGGGCGGAAGAAGGAGCGACAGGAAAAGGGCGGTGATGAACTTCATGATATCTCTCGCGTGAGACAGCATGAATATCCATAATTGTTCCGTTAATATCTACCCAGGTCCTTGCCTATCACCACCGGCCCGGTGTAGCCCCCTTCACGGATTTCGGCGATAAGTTCCGCTTCGTCGGGCTCCCTGACGACCACGTGGGTTATCAATAGAAGTTTCGGCCGGCACCTGGCGGCGATCTGTCCGAGTTCCACGGCGGAGGTGTGGGATTTGCTCATGTATTCCGGCCAGAACTCCCCCCCCGGCCTCTTTTCGGGGACGGCCCGGCTCCGGGGGTAGACCTCGTGGACCAGGATGTCGACGTCCATCGCGGCTTCGGCGAGATCGTCGCTCGGGGCGGTATCGCCTGAGAGGACGATCGAGCGGTCCGGTGTATCGATCCTGTAGCCGTAGGCCTCCTTCCACTCCCCGTGCGGCACCGGTATCGCGGTGATCCGCACCCCCGCGCTGTCGTAGACGACGCCGGGGTTGATTTCATGGACGGCGACCCGGTAGGCGTCCGGGATTTCGCGCTCGAGGCCCTC
>QJVY01000046.1 GCA_003235555.1 Ignavibacteria bacterium
CAGCTGTACAACTCCTGGTTCGACGAGGGATCGGGGAAAGCGCGCCCCGTTTCAGAGCTGGAGGTCCCCCCGGGGCTGGACGGCCCCGCGACGCGGAAATTCGTCGACGACCGCCGGCTCGCCTACCGGCGGGACATGCCCGTGAACTGGTGCGCCGGGCTCGGGACAGTGCTGGCGAACGAGGAGGTGGAGGAGTGGACCGGAAAGGGCTACACCATAGAACGGCGGATGATGAAACAGTGGATGCTGCGGATCACCGCCTATGCCGAGAGGCTCGCCCGCGATCTCCGGGATCTCGACTGGCCCGCCGGAATACTCGAGATGCAGAGAAACTGGATCGGACGCTCGGAAGGGGCGGAAATCGATTTCCCCCTCGCGGACTCCGACGGGTCGATCACCGTCTTCACCACCCGGCCGGACACCCTGTTCGGGGCCACGTACATGGTCCTCGCGCCGGAACACCCCCTCGTGAAGAGGCTGACGACCACCGACCGGGAAACCGCCATCGGTGCATACATCGAGGCGACGAGCCGCAAGAGCGACCTGGAGAGATCGGCCCTCGAAAAGAAAAAGAGCGGTGTCTTCACCGGCGGATTTGCCCGTAACCCCGCCACCGGGAATACTATTCCGGTATGGATCGCCGACTACGTGCTGCCGGGATACGGAACGGGCGCCATCATGGCCGTGCCCGGACATGACCAGCGGGACCGGGAGTTTGCACGGGAGTTCTCCCTCCCCGTCGTCGAGGTCGTGAGCGGGGGCAACCTGGAAGAGGAGGCCTTCACCGGTGAGGGGATCGCGGTCAATTCCTCGAACGACGACATCACGCTGGACGGCCTTCCCACCGCGGAAGCCTCCGCCAGGGTCATCCGCTGGATCGAAGACGCGGGCATCGGGAGAGGGACGGTGAGATACAAACTCCGCGACTGGCTCTTTTCGCGTCAGCGGTACTGGGGGGAACCCTTTCCCCTGGCCTACAGGGAAGACGGGACGGTCGTCGCGATCCCGGAGTCCGACCTCCCCGTGGGACTCCCGGAGATGGAATCATTCCAGCCGGCCGACACGGGTGAATCTGCGCTGGCGAATGCGGGGGAGTGGCTCCACCTCCGGGATTCCGGGGGGAACACGTTGCGGAGGGAAACCCATACCATGCCGCAGTGGGCCGGTTCCTGCTGGTACTACCTCCGCTACCTCGACCCGACGAACGAGAAGGAGTTCGTCTCGAAAGAGAAAGAGCGTTACTGGATGCCGGTGGACCTGTACGTCGGCGGGGCGGAACATGCCGTACTGCACCTGATCTACGCCAGGTTCTGGCACAAGGTCCTCTACGACCTCGGCCACGTTTCCACGCCGGAGCCGTTCGCACGGCTGGTGAACCAGGGGACCATCCTCGGGGAGGACGGGCAGAAGATGTCCAAATCGAGGGGAAACGTGGTGAACCCCGACGACATCGTTGCGAGGTTCGGGGCCGACTCGATGAGGCTGTTCGAAATGTTCATGGGGCCGCTGGAGGACACGAAGCCATGGTCCACCCGGGGGGTCGAGGGCGTCCACCGGTTCCTCAACAGGTCGTGGCGGATGCTTGTCTCCGACGACGGGCGGCTGCACCCTGCGGTGCGGGAGGGGGAATGCCCCCCGGAGCGCGAACGCCTCCTCCACCGGACGATCCAGGGGGTCTCCGCGGACCTCGACCAACTCTCCTTCAATACGGCGATTTCGAGGCTGATGATCTTCGTGAATGCGTTCCTCAACGACGAGCCCCGGCAGAAGCACGCGATGGAAAAATTCGTGCTTCTGTTGTCCCCGTTCGCCCCCCATATCGCCGAGGAGCTGTGGGAGAAACTCGGCCACGAGAGTTCTCTCGCGTTCGCACCCTGGCCGGTATACGACGCGGAGAAGGCGAGGGCCGAGGAGGTCGAAATCGTGGTGCAGGTCAACGGGAAGGTCCGTTCCAAATTCACGGCGGCGGCCGGCACCGCCGAGGGGGACCTCGAGGAGCGGGCGCGCGCCGAGGAAGGCGTCCGGCAGCATATCGCGGGGAAAGAGGTGGTGAAGGTCATCACCGTGAAAAACCGGCTGGTGAACATCGTCGTGAGATGACCGTGGTCCCGTCGATATCGGTGATCGTCCTGACTCTGAACGAGGAGCGGAACATCACACGCTGCCTCCGGAGCGTCGGCTGGGCCGATGAGGTGATCGTCGTCGACTCGTTCAGCACGGACCGGACGCGTGAACTCGCCGCCGGGCTGGGCGCGAAGGTCATCGAACACGAGTACGACTCCGACCTGAAGCAGCGGGAGAGGGGGTTCCGCATCGCGACGGGTGAGTGGCTGCTCGTCCTCGATGCGGACGAGGAGGTGTCGAGGGAACTCGGCGGGGAAATCTCCAGAGTCCTCAGCGAGGCTTCCGGCACCGACGGTTACGCGATTCCCCGCCTCATGAATTTTCACGGCCGGTGGATCCGGCACGGTGGCTGGTACCCGGGACACACCTTCCGGTTGTTCAGAAAGGACCGGGTGATCGTGGAGGACGCGGCGGTCCACGGAGGATATACCGTCAGGGGGAACAGGGGGACGCTCGCCAATCCGGTGTATCATTATTCGTACGATTCCATCTCCCACTACATCTCGAAGATGAACGATTACACTTCCCTGCAGGTGGTGAACATTCTCCGCGACAGGCCGGCGTTCACCCCGGGACCCGCGAAACTCTTCCTCAGCCCGATATCGCATTTCCTGCGGAACTATCTCACGCGGCGGGGGTTCCGGGACGGGCTGCCCGGGTTCCTCCTGGCCGTCCTCGATGCGGTGTATTCCATAGCCCTGTACGGAAAAACCTGGGAGGAGAGGACGAGGCCCGCCGGTGTCAGGCCCCCCACCGACATGGACGCCATCAGGGCGATGAAGAAGAGGATCGCACACTGAACACAGACGGCACACGGACCCCGGCGCTTTCACTCGTCGTCGCCGTGTACAACGGTGTCCGGCAGCTGGAGCTGATGTTTCCGGCGCTCGACCGGCAGTCGTTCAGGGAGTTCGAGGTGATCGTCGCCGACGACGGATCCGGACCCGAAATCGCGGACCTCGTCGCCTCACGCCGCGATTCGTCGCGGTACGGCCTCGTGCATCTCTGGCAGCCAGACGCGGGTTTTCGGAAAAACGCGATGCTCAACCGGGCCATCGTCGCGGCGGGATCGGATTACATGGTTTTCATCGACGGTGATTGCCTCCCGCACCGGCATTTTCTCGCAGACCACTGGACGCACCGCGAAAAGAAGGGGGTCCTGTGCGGACGGCGGGTGAACCTCGGCCCGGAGATGTCGGATCGCATCACCCCCGGGATGGTCAGGGACGGCCGTTTCGAACGGATATCGGCCGCCCTGCTCTACGACGGACTGCGGGGACGGAGCGCGAACATCGAGGACGCGATCCGCACACCGAACCGGTTCATCCGGAAAATCCTCCACCCCGGAAGGCCGGGGATCCTCGGCTGCAACTTTTCGGTCCACCGGTGGATGCTCGAACGGATCAACGGCTTCGACGAGGAGTACACCGCCCCGGGACTCGGCGAAGACTCCGACGTTGCCTTCAGGCTGGGGCTGGCCGGGGCATCCCTTCGTCCGTTGAGGAACCTGGCGGTGCTATTTCACCTCCACCACCCGCGCACCGAGGTGGGCGAAGAGAACAGGCTCCGGTACGACCGCGTTGTCGCCTCGGGGAAGATGGTCTGCCGGAACGGGATCCGGAAACTGGAGGGAACCGTCCATGCGTCGTGATACCCGCGGCTCCCTCCCGATTTTCGGGCGCATCCTCGGTCTCACCCGGCCGTACTGGAAGCACATCGGCGCCTCGATCGTCCTGACTTTTTTCTACTCGGTCTTCAGCGGCGCGTCGATCTACCTGTTCATCCCGCTGCTCGACGTGCTCTTCAACCCGGAAAAGGTCAGCGCGGCGGTATCCGCGGAGGGAGGAGGAGTTGTGCCCGGCATCGGGAAATGGCTCTCCGGGGTAAAGCAGGAGTTCATCGACGCCGTCCTCGCGGGATCCCAGACGGACGCACTGCTCAGGATCTCGGTGATTATCATCGTGACGTTCCTGCTGAAGAACATGTTCGGCTACCTCCAGTTCTACCTGATGAACTATTCCGAGGAATCGATCATCAGGGATCTCCGGAACAAACTCTACAGGCACCTCCATTCCCTGCCGCTGGGGTACTTCACGAACGAGAGGACGGGGGATCTGATCTCGCGCATCGTCAGCGACGTCTCCATCCTCAACGGCGGCATCAGTGCGTTTTTCGTCACGATCATGAGGCAGCCGCTCCTGATCGTGGTCTACCTTGCTCTGGCTTTCTCCCTCAGCTGGAAACTCACGCTCATTTCGCTCGTGGTGTTTCCCT
>QJVY01000103.1 GCA_003235555.1 Ignavibacteria bacterium
GTATTTTTCCTTCTTGACCTTCTCCGCATAGTACCACCAGTCCCATGCCGCCAGCCTGAATCCGCCCCCCTCCCGGTCGATGATGGCCTGCATGTCCGCGATCTCCGCGCGGGCGCGTTTGAGCGAGGGCGTCCAGAGTTTGTTCAGGAATTTGAAGACGTTTTCCGGGTTCTTCGCCATGTTCCGTTCGAGGATGTAGTCGGCGTGCGTCCTGTAACCGAGGAGATTTGCCCTCTGGACGCGGAGCGCCGCAATCGAGGCGACGATGTTCTTGTTGTCGAACCCGTCGTTGTTATTTCCGCGGTTGACGTAACCCTTGAAAACAGTCTCCCTCAGGTTCCGCTTCTGTGAATATTGTAGAAAGGGGATGAAACTCGGTTTCTGAAGTGTGAACGCCCACTTCCCTTCCATTTTTTTCCCTGCGGCGAGATCGGCGGCCGCCCTGATCACGTCATCCGGCAGTCCGGCGAGGTCTTCCTTTTTGTCGATGACGAGGATGACCGCGTTCGTCTGGTTGAGGTGGTTCTGGCGGAACTTCACGTAGAGGTTGCTCAGTTCCTCGTTGATCTTCCGCAGTTTGGCTTTGTCTTCGTCGTTGAGGTTCGCTCCGCTCCTGACGAAATTCTTGTAATAATTCTCCAGGAGGGTGTTTTCCTCGGCGTTCAACCCGAGCGTTTCTTTCCTGTCCCAGAGAGCCTTCACTCGGGCGAACAGTTTCGGGTTCAGGCTGATGTCGTCGCCGTGCCTCGTCAGCAGCGGATCGACCTCCTGGGAGATTTTCTGGAGTTCGTCGTTCGTGTTGGCGCCGTTCAGGCACCCGAAGACCCGGGAGACGTTGCTCAGGGTCTTTCCGCTCTTCTCGAGGGCCGTGATGGTGTTCGCGAACGTCGGTTCGTCCGGATTGTCGGCGATCGCCTCCACCTCGGCCATCTCGAGCCTCATTCCTTCCTGGAACGCGGGCATGAAGTGCGCTTCCGTGATAGCATCGAAAGGAGGCGTCTCGAACGGCGTCTCCCATTTTTCGAGGAGCGGGTTGCCGGTTTGAAAACTGAATCCGAAGAGCAGGATCATCGTGCTGAGCAGGAAAAATTTGTTCATCATTGCGTCTATCCTCAGGAGTTTGGATTCATTGCGGACCTCGAGAACGTGCGCGGCGGGTGATGGAAGGAATATAACTTTTAGGGTGGAGAGATTCAACGAGCACGGCGAACTCCGGGGGAACGACCTTCCGTTTAGCGGTTTTTGCCGAACCTCCTCACCATGGCTGCCGCGATACGCTCCGCGTTCGCGAGTATCGTGAGGCTCGAATTGACGGCCAGCGACGTCGGTATCGCAGCCCCGTCCGTCACGAAGAGGCCCGGATAATCGAAGACTTCCCCGTACGCATCCGCGACCCCGTCTTCCTTGCGGTCCGCCATCCTGCACGACCCGATCATGTGTGTGGTCTCGAACCGTATCCCCGCGCGTGCGGCGCCTTCGTCGTCCACGCCGGTAATTTTTACGACGCGGGCCCCGTTACGGGTGAGGATAGAGTGCAGGATGTCCTTGGTATTTCTGTAATATGCCGCCAGCGAGGAGTCTATGGGCAATTCGGGAGAGATCTCTCCGTTGGATCCCAGGGTCACCGAGGCCGCCGGAGGGGTGAGTCCGAGGGCGTACAGGACGACCATCCGACGGCGGAACTGTTTCATGAGCTCGACGTGCGCTTCCCCCCAGTAATCTGGGTCGCGGTGTTCCCCCTCCAGGACCAGGCGGGCTGCCGAGACGGCGTGCAGCGGCAGCGGTTTCGCCGATGAGATCGTGATTCCCAGCGAGTCCAGGAATTCGTAACTGATCATCCCGGGGTGTGATCGTCCGAGGAGCATGTCACTGTCCATGAAACCGTCGGGCAGGAGGCCCACGGCTTTGACGCTTCCGTTGAACGCGATGTTTTTCCCCACGTGCGAACTTAACCGAGGCATCAGGGGGGCGGAACCGAGCAGGATCTTCGCGGACCCGATCGTTCCCCCGCCGAGGACGACCAGCTTCGCCCGGACCGTGAAGGAATCACCGGACGACGTGTTCCGGCACTCAACCTCGTACCGCTCGGGAATCTGCCCGATGGGGGTGAGTCGGGATACGGGACTGCCGTCCGGGCGGAGGGGCCGGATGCGGACCGCTTCCGTGTCGGTGAGGAACCCGACCCCGGCCCTCTTCGCCTGCGGCAGATAATTCATGTGGAGAGATTGTTTCGCCTGGTAGATGCATCCCGAGACGCAGTAACCGCTCCCCTGGCAACCCCGCACGGCGTACCGGGCCCGGTCACAGGAATATCCGAGGTTCTTCATGAGTCTTGCGAACACGACACCCGATTTGGGGATTTCGTCGGGACCGATCTGCTCGACGTTGATCATCTCCTCGGCGATCTCGTAGTAGGGATCCATCGCCCGCCTGTCAAGGGCTCCGGGCCAGAGTCGTTTTCCGTCGGGATCGGCAAGGTCGAAGGCAATCGAAGGGGCGCGCAGGGAGACCATTTCGTAAAAACCCGAGCCGCCGCCGAGAGCTTCCGCGTAGGTAAACCCTACGTTGTCGGAGGATGTCCCTTTGAGGTAGTGTAAAAGGTACTTCGGATCGTTTGTTTGTCGGAAATCCTTTTCAGGATCGATGTTTCCCCCCTTCTCGAGCACCAGGACGCTACACCCGGCCTGACCCAGCCTCAGGGCCGGCGCCGCCGCCCCGAATCCGCTTCCGATGACCAGTATTTCCGTGTGCAGAGTGTGCATGTCGGACCCTCTCTAGACGTAGTTTCCGTTGATCGTCAATTCGTGGGAGAGGAAGGGGGACGGGTCCCGGAAATAGATCTCGTCGGGATCGTGCACCCTCCCGGTCCCGGGGTACCCGATCATGGGGCAACCGCCCTCATCGTCATAAATACTCCCGAAAAAACTCACCTGGCACATGAAAACCGCCGCCTGGTAGAGACGCGAGACGATCGCATCGGCGCGAAGTCCATCCCGGATGACCCGTGTGCGGTCTGCCGGCGCGAGCAGGTGGAAACGCTCATCACCGTGGAGGTCGGCGCTGCGCGAAGCGAGGTCAGAGACGAAGAACCGGCAGTGCGGGTGGAAGGGATAATATTCGTCGGTATAGATACGCACCAGGTTGGGATCACCGATCCACGCCCCCGGGATCACCGTCACGACGAACGACCGGAGATACTCGTCCACGAGTTCCGGATCGTCCTTGAATTTCGAAGGATAGGCCTTGAACAGGATCTTCGCGGGCGTGCATCCGACGAGCGTGGCACCGAGCAGGAGGCTGATCCGGGCGACGAACGCCTTGCGGGTAATCAGATTGCCGCGTCGACCATCACCGGGGAGGGTGACACCCTTCGGTTGACGATGATCAGACGTTATTTCGTTGCCGTTTCGCATCTTCGGTATCCTGGGGCAAGATACCGCATGCGCCTGGGGCGTTTGTCAGAATGATGTCAGGGTGTTGTAAATGATTCCTCCCCTGCGGGATGGCGGGGGGGAAAGAGAGGCAGTCGTCGCGGATTGGGCTCAGTCGTGATGGTCCGCCGGTTCCATCCCCTCGGCCCCGGGGAGTTTTCCGGCGAGGGATTGCGGATCGTGGATGAGCATCGGGAGGTGTTGTGGACAGATCCGGAACTGCTTTTCACGGTAATCGAGGGTGATGAGGGGAACCTCCCGGGCGGTCCTGCCGCAGGCGAGGCATCGTGGTTCGGTGTCGTGTTTGGAAGCCATGGTCCGGATCTGATCCTGATGATGGTTATTGTACGACGTAATTCATTTTTTGGAGCTCCTCGCGCGCGCGTTCGCGCTGGTCTCCCTGGAGCTCGATGTTCCCCTCCTTCACCGTACCGCCGGTGCCGCACCGTTCTTTCAGCGCGTGGGCGATCTCCTTCATGGTGTCCGGGTTGTGGCGCAGTCCCGTGACCAGCGTGACGGTCTTCCCTTTGCGCCCCTTTCTGTCGAGCTTCAGCCCGACTACCTTCCCCCTGCCGTCATGACCGCGGGGTGAGTCCCCGGTCGTACCCCTCCCCGGGACGGCTGTGGATGCGTTCTTCTCCGAACCGGGGAGCAGGACGCGCAGATCTTCGAGCGATTTGAGTTTCATGACCAGTCTGTGATTGTTCGGCGCATGATTGAGTCCAGGTGCCGGAGACGGTCCGTTTACCGGTCCGGTTTCAGGACCGTCATCCGGCGTTCGGCCAGCATCGCGTTGATCCCGGCCATCGCCGTACCGGTGAAGGCGGTCCACTGGGTTTCCATTACCTTCACCGCCCTTTCTCCCTCGCGCACGGCCGCAGCCTGGGATTCCGTCGGCTGGGCGTCGGCATTTTGAAGGATGAGCATGACGTACAGCAGCCGCCGCTGG
>QJVY01000107.1 GCA_003235555.1 Ignavibacteria bacterium
GAAAGGGAAATTCACCGCCACGTATCATTCGCCGGTGGAAAACTTCGGCCTCTACTGGCACTTCGTGGACATCGTCTGGATTTTTCTCTACCCCCTCCTGTACCTCATCGACGTGACCGGGAGGGCCCAATGATCGTTCCGAAGAAAATCTATTACCGCGTCGCGCTGGCGCTCCTCGTCCTGTTCATCCTGACAATTGCCGTGGCCTTCGTCCACCTCGGCCCGTTCAACGTCTACATCGCGGTCACGATCGCCGTCACCAAGGCCACGCTCGTGGTGCTTTACTTCATGCACGTGCGGTACCATACGCGGCTCACCTGGATCTTCGCCAGCGCCGGTTTTCTCTGGCTGATTATTTTGTTTGTCCTCACGCTCGCCGACTACGCCACGCGGTCCTGAGGGCGGGATGACACACCGCACCCCCACGCTGTCCACCGTTCTCGCGGTCGTACTCCTCGTCACGGCCCGCCCATCCCCCGCGCAGGAGTGGCCGGCGGGAACCGCCGTACCGGCCGCGGCTATCGGGAAGGGAAGGCTGGAAGTGAGCGCAGGTTTCGATCTCGGCGTGAAGAACGGCGTCGGGCCCGACGAGCCCGCGCGCCTCTGGAGGGTGCTCCCCGCGGGTATCAGGATCGGCGTCGCCCGGAACGTGGAGATCGCGGGCACGTGGCGCGGAGGCCTCCTCGCCCGGTCCGGCGACGGGGAACAGCATTCGGACTGGGGGGACCCCGGCCTCTTCACGAAAATCACTTTCACCGACAGCGGGAGCACATCCTCCGCCGGGGTGATGTTCGGTTTCAAAATACCTTCGACACGGCATCTTCCCCACAAACTCGGAAGCGACGCGGCCGACCTGTATTTTCGGTTCCTCGCCTCCCGGGAATCCGGCCCGGCGGAGCTCCGCGTGAACTGCGGTGTGGCGATCGTCGGCGACCCCCGGTTCGCCGGTTCCCAGGACGACCTACTCACGGGGAGCGCGATGTTCATACTCAGGCCCGGCGACGGGTGGACGTGGTTCGGCGAGCTGTGCGGATTCACGGGCCCGAAGGACGACGACGACAAGGTACAGTTCCGCGGCGGGGCCGGCTTCGACGCCGGTTTTGGAAAGGTAGGTCTGTATGGCAACGCGCGGGTGGGGGGTGGGCCGGTCGATTTTGGGACAGCGTTTGATGCCTCCGGATCCTGGGGAGTCGGTATATCGTTCAGCCGGGTCATCGACCTCTAGCCGCGGAACCATTCTTCCCGGGGATTGTTATATTACCGTACACCCCCCGGCAGTGAAACAGACATCCGCCGAGACCAAAAAGGCGAATAATCAACAGGATACGACGAGATGTACATGAAGAGCCTGAGAGTTTTCATCACCCGTCCCGCGGCGCTCATTGCGGCGCTCGCGATGACGACGGCCGTTCATTTCACGACCGCCACAGCACAGGAGAAATCCGCGGCGCAAAAGGCAGCGGGCGGGAAAAAGGCGCCCCCCGTGGTGAAGGCCGATTACGGTAAGTTCGATTTTTCACTCACCACGCTCGACGGCAAGGAAATCAGGCTGTCCGATTACGCCGGCAAGGTCGTGCTCGTCAATCTCTGGGCGCCCTGGTGCGGTCCCTGCAAGGTCGAAATGCCCGGGTTCGCCAAACTCCATGAAAAATACAAGGACCAGGGGTTCGAAATCATCAGCGTCGCCGTCCAGACCAACGAGACGGCGGTCCGGGATTACCTGGAGAAATTCGAGATGAACTGGCCCGTGGGGATGAAGGACGAGGTGGCGAAACAGTACGCGACCTACGGCCTTCCGGACAATTACCTCTTCCTTCCCGACGGGATGATGAGCAGGCACTTCATCGGTTTCACCAAGGAGGAAGTGCTCGAACCGCTGATCCAGGCGGGCATCAAACGGATCCCGGCAAAGTAGGGGACCTTCCGCCCGCACCATCCTCCCCCCGTGCCGACGGATCTTGAGATTCCCGGCGAATGTTCGTATATTCCGCCGTCAGACCGCACCGCATTCCCAACATGAGAGATCCCGCCATGATACACATCGCCAACAGAATGAAGCGTCTCGGCACCGAGACGGCCTTCGAGGTGCTCGCCAAGGCGCGCGCGCTCGAGGCACAGGGAAAGAACATCATCCACCTCCAGATCGGCGAGCCGGATTTCGACACCCCTGAAAACGTCAGGGAGGCCGGAAAGAAGGCCATCGATGAGGGTTTTACCCACTACTCCCCCTCGGCCGGTCTCATGCAGGCGAGGGAGGCCATCGCGAAACACGTCACCGAAACGAGGGGTTTCCCCGTCAACCCGGAAATGGTGGTGATCACCCCCGGGGGAAAACCGATCATGAACTTCGCCATCACGGCGTGCGTCGACGAGGGGGACGAGGTGATCTACCCGAACCCCGGATACCCCATCTACGAGTCGGTCATCGAGTTCATCGGGGCGAAGGCCGTCCCGCTGCCGCTGCGCGAAGACAAGGGCTTCGCCTTCGACATCGAGGACCTGAAGAAGCTCATCACGCCGAAAACCCGGATGCTCATCCTGAATTCGCCGCAGAACCCGACCGGCGGCGTCCTGGGGAGCGACCTCCTCAAACAGATCGCGGACGTGTGCATCAGGCACAACCTCGTGGTCCTGAGCGACGAGATCTACGCGCGGATCATCTACGACGGGTACCAGCACGTGAGCATCGCCTCCCTCCCGGGCATGGCGGAGCGGACGATCCTCCTGGACGGATACTCGAAGATCTTTTCGATGACGGGATGGAGGCTGGGGTACGGCATCATGAACGAGGAACTCGCGAAACTGTTCGCCAAGCTCCAGATCAACGTCACCTCCTGTGCGGCGAGCTTCACGCAGATCGCGGGCATCGAGGCGATCAACGGCCCGCAGGACTACATGGACAACATGGTCGGTGAGTTCAAAAAACGGAGGGATTTCATCGTGGACGGGCTGAACTCCCTCCCGGGGTTCCGGTGCCACAAACCGAGCGGCGCCTTCTACGTTTTTCCGAACATCGAAGAGACCGGGAGGAAATCGAAGGAACTGGCGGACTCGCTCCTGTACGATGCGGGGGTCGCGGCCCTCTCGGGGACGGCGTTCGGGAAATACGGCGAAGGGTTCCTCAGGTTCTCGTACGCCAACTCGATCCCGAACATCGAGGAGGGATTGAAAAGGATCGAGAAAGCGCTGAAGGGGAAGGCCGTCAGCGCCTGAGCGCGGGCACGGGGGTCGAACGAAGACCCCCGGGTAGACCGCCGGCCGCGGGGACTCCGCCGGTCAGAGGTACGGAAGGGGATCGGTCGGCGCCGATCCCCTTTTTCATCTCCGGACCAACCCCGGCCGCGCCTACGGCGACAGGAGCGTTTTCCTCCACCTCCCGCCGCCGCTCCGCGTGTAGAGCAGGCGGTCGTGCAACCGGAAATCCCTTCCCTTCCAGAATTCGAACGCCCGCGGCTTCAGCCTGTACCCACCCCAGTGTTTCGGCCTCGGCACCTCCCTCCCCTCGAATTTCTTCGACAACCTCAGGAATTCGGCGAAGAGCACCGACTGGTCCGCGATCGGCCGGCTCTGGTGCGACGCGTGCGCGCCGATCTGACTTTCGCGGGGCCGGGTGCGGAAATAGGCGTCGGATTCCCGCGCGGAAACCCTGCGCACGCTGCCGTCGATGCGCACCTGCAGGTCGAGTTCGGTCCAGTAGAAGAGGAGGGTGGCCTGCGGATTCGACCGCAATTCAGCCCCTTTCCGGCTGCGGTAGTTGGTAAAGAAGCACACCCCGGAGCGGTTTACGTCCTTCATGAGTACCACCCTCGCGGCCGTTTTCCCGCGCCGGGAGGCGGTGGAGAGGGTCATCGCGTTGGGCAGTTTCAGGCCGGCTTTCACGGCCGATTCGAACCATTGTTCGAAGAGTACGTAGGGGTTCGCGGGAGATTTTTTCAGTGAGATCAATCGGGTTACTTTCGGCATCGTCATATCCGGGTTGAAGAGAGGGTGGAACAGCGACGGGAATATAGCGATTGGGCGGCCGACTATCAATCCTGCCGGCGGGCGCATGCCCTTTCCCGGCAGAGTGTTGTGAACATCCGTTCGCGGAACGATCAAGGAGGATCCCGTAAACGCGAAATACCCGTTGCGGTTGGGTTGTGACGAACCGCACAGGGGGTTTTGGGGTGCCCTGAAAAGGGCGTATACTCACATACGGTCGCCAAGGTGGCGTGTGCCGCGCAGTTTGGTGAATTTGTTGAGGGTATGAATTCACGGAGAGTGATATGGAAGCGCATGAACTGTTAAATGGAATGAATTTCGGGCGGGTCGACGCGGAGACCGACTCGCGCTTCGACAGCTGTTTCATCGGAACGGAGATGCTCCGGCACATCCTCCAGCCGCAGCATTCGCTCGTGCTGGGGAGCAAGGGGTCGGGGAAGAGCGCCGCGTTCCGGCTGCTGAGCAAGGACCGCAGCCGCGTGGAGTCGCTCCTGACCAAGGACTATGAGGAACTGTTCTTCATCCCCGTGTACGGCCAGCAGACCGACGACGACCTCCCGGGCCTGGAGTTCCAGGACCTGCATTTTTCGAGCATCGACGACTTCCGGAATTTCTGGCTGATGTACATCGGTCTGAAGTCGGCGGCCACGCTGTCGCACAACGAACGGCTGGAGGAAATCGTCGCGAAGAGCAAGTCGAAGGACCTCAAGCAGGGCTTCAGGGTGATCAAGAATGTCGTCCGGGACATGGGGATCTCGCGCGACCCGGGGTCCTTTGCGAAGTTCAAATTCAGGATGAAAAACCTGGTGCGTCCCCGGATGAACGCCGAGGTGCTCGAGAGCGATGCGTTCAACCGCCTCCTGTCCGTCGATTTTCCTCACCGCACCGGGATGAGCGTCAAGGCGCTCCTGGATACGATCGACATGGTACTGGAAGAGGCCAACTGCGTGGCGTGGGTTCTGCTGGACAAACTGGATCTGCTGTTCATCGACGATTTTGAAAAACTGAAGTCGGCCATCACCGCTCTGGTGCAGATCCTCGTGGAACACGGCAACAGGTTCAAGAACACGCAGTTCAAGATCTTCCTGAGGAACGACATCTACCGCCAGCTGAGGATCGTGAACAAGTCGCATCTGGTGACCTACACGCAGGAGATGAAATGGAAGGAACACCTCCTCATGAAGCTCCTCGTCTCCCGCGCCGTCGCGGACGACAATGTCCGGGAATGGGTGAGCAACTCGCTCGGCGAAGCGATCGAGGTCGCGCACGTCATCCAGGGGGACGACGCGTTCGTCCAGAAGGTGTTCTACCAGATTTTCGAGCCCTCGCTGAACAGCAACGCGAACGGGAACGGTGAAGACCCCGCGGTCCCCTTCACCCACATCTGGATGCTGAAACACCTGACCGACGGGATGGGGCATATCTATCCCCGCGAACTGATCCACCTGGGCAACATCGCCGTCGAGAAGCAGCGGGACCTGAACCGCGCGGCGGGCCGCCACGCCTCCACGCGCCTCATCAGCTCGGCCGCGCTGCGCGAGGCCTTCGCCGACGTCTCGGTCTACCGCTGCGACACCTATCTGTACTCGGAGTTCCCGCACCTCGCGGCGCACTTCGACCTCTTCCGCGGGAGCGACAAGGCGACCTTCCACCGGAGCGAGCTCTACGACCTCTTCGCGAAGCTCGAACCGAACGGCGACGAGGGGATCCGGTCGATCTACGATGCCGGCCTCATCGCGCCGATGGGCAGGACGGTCGACTCGAGCATGGAGTTCAAGGTTCCGCTGCTCTACCGGATCGGGCTGGGAATCACCCAGCGCGGCAGCAAGATCCGCGCCCAGGTGAAGGGCCGGAATGAGACTGCGGAGGATGCCGAGATCGCCCGCTTCGAGAACATGATCATCTGACCCCGGACCGGCGGGGCGGGGGGGCTCCGGCTTTCCCCGTCCCGCATTGTAAAAACCCACTGAAAATTCTATATTATTCCATCGGTTGTTTCCCGTTGGTCCACGGGGCGTCATCGGTCCGCCCGGTGCCGACCCCGTTCCTCCTGTACACGCCCCATGATCCTGATCAACCTCGCAATCGCCTGGAACTGGGAATACGACGGGGACTTCATCCTCGGGATCGAGGACGAATGCTCCGCCCGCGGCCTGACGACGTACAGGATCGAGGACCATAACCTTGCCGAGACCCTCCGGATGCTCCGCGCCGGCGAGCTGTCCTTCGGGGCCTTCTTCGACAGGGCCTCGGACGCCGACGAGCGGTACCTGGAACTCCAGGCTTTCGTCGACACACCCGGAGTGAGGTGTTTCAACCCCCGCAGGATGGTGATCCGCGCCGCGGACAAGGCGACGATGCACCTCGAACTGATCACCCACGGGGTGAACGTCCCCAACACCATCATCCTCCCGCCCGCCAGCGAGGGGCGCGACATCGCCCCCGGGGTCAGCGACCTCGAGCGCATCGGGATACCGTTTGTGATCAAGCCCGCCAATACCACCGGCGGGGGCACGGGCGTCATCATGAACGCGACGACCCCCCGCCAGGTCGCCGGGGCGCGGCTGGATCATCCCGACGACAAGTACCTGGTGCAGGAGAGGATCGACCCGATGGATCTCGAAGGCAGGAGGGCGTGGTTCCGGGCCTACCACGCGTTCGGGAAGGTCATCCTCTGCTGGTGGGACGACCGGACGCACCAGTACACCGAGGTGACGGACGCGGAGGAAACGCGGTACGACCTCGGGGGCCTCCGGCCGGTGATGGAAATCATCAGGAGAGCGTGCGGGCTGGATTTTTTTTCATCGGAGATCGCGATCACCCCGGAAAGGAAATTCATCGTCGTGGATTACGTCAACGAGGTCTGCGACATGCGGAGAAAATCATCGCATGAAAACGGCGCGCCGGACGAAGTGGTCTCGGAGATCTCCAGGCTCCTCGCCACCGAGGTTGCGGCTCACGCCGGAGCCGGAAAGGATGGTGCGGGGACCGATGACTGACCGCATCCCAGGGCGCGCCCCGACCTGCGAATTCCACGTCGCCGCCGGCGTGCGGAAAAAATACCGGTTCTCGAAGAGTTTTTTCAGTTCGAACGGCAACGTCATTTTCGCCGATTTCCGCGCCGTGCGGGAATTCGCGGCGATGATGAACCACAACCGGGCGCCCGGCGTGCGACCGGTGACGGCGGCCGATCTGAACGCGATGGGACTGATCGACGAGTTCATGCACCTGGTCTTCAGGTGGTACGAGGAGTCACACGACCCCGGAATCCTCCGTCGGGCTGCGGGGACCCTCGCCGAACGGTTCGGCGACGGAAAATTCCGTTCGGGCCTGGCCGCATTCACCGACCTGTTCCCGCCCGCCGCGGTGTTCTCGGGGGACGCGACGACGGCGTCGTACCTGGCCGGCGCCACCGACGGCAGGCCCCACCGGGAAGTCGCGCTCGAAGAGATCCTGATGCTCCGCCTCGCCAACCTCAACCCGGCCTTCTCCCCCTTTCGCGAACTTTTCGACGACAGGGGACTCTCCGACGCCTCATCCTACGGACAGATCGTCACCGGCCTCAGGGAGATGCTCCGGCAGGCACCACCCGTACGGGGAGAGGAGGAGGGTGCTGTGGACCGGTCGATCCTCGACATCCTCGAAGCGCCCTTCAAAGCCCATCCGGGGGACCTCTCCGCGCAATTGCGGTTCATCCGGTCGGAGTGGAAGAATTTCCTGCCCGGGGGATTCGGGGGAAGAATCCTCTCGGCCGAGGATCTCGCGAGGGAGGAGGGTAAACGGTATCCGACGGGCGGCGCCGGCCCCGTCCTCCCGCCCGACTATAGGGCCTTGACCGGGGGCCCCTCCTCCGGATATCCGGAAACGGTCAACTTCACGCACGACACCGACTGGATGCCGAACGTCGTGCTCCTGGCGAAGAACGTCTACGTGTGGCTCGACCAGCTCTCCAAACAGTACCGGCGTCCCATCCCGCACCTGGACCAGGTCCCGGACGAGGAACTCGACAGGATCGCGGGGTGGAACTTCACGTCGCTCTGGCTGATCGGGATCTGGACGCGGAGCCCCGCGTCCGAAAAAATCAAGAGGATGTCGGGGAATCCCGAGGCGGCGCCCTCTGCCTATTCGGTGTTCGAATACGAGATCGCACCCGAGCTGGGTGGCGAGGCGGCCTTCGGCAACCTCTCCCGCCGCGCGTGGCAGCGCGGGATCAGGCTGGCGGCGGACATGGTGCCGAACCACACGGGACTGACTTCGCGCTGGATGGGGGAGCATCCCGAGTACTTCATCCAGTCGGACCGCCCCCCCTTCCCGTCGTACCGATTCACCGGCGACGACCTCTCCGGGGATCCGGACTACCAGGTCCGGATCGAGGACGGGTACTGGAGCAGGACGGACGCCGCCGTGGCGTTCCAGCACACCGACAACCGCACCGGCCGCATCCGGTACATCTACCACGGCAACGACGGCACGAACATGCCGTGGAACGACACCGCGCAGCTCGATTTTCTGAAATCCGAGGTCCGCGAGGCGGTCGTCGGCCAGATCCTCCACGTCGCCCGGAAGTTTTCCATCATCCGTTTCGACGCGGCGATGACGCTTGCGAAAAAACACTTCCACCGGCTCTGGTACCCGCAGCCGGGCACGGGGGGGGACATCCCGTCGCGCGCCGATCACGCCATGTGGCAGGAGGACTTCGACGCGATGTTCCCCGTCGAGTTCTGGAGGCAGGTGGTGGACCGCATCAATACTGAAATGCCGCAGACGCTGCTGCTGGCCGAGGCGTTCTGGCTCCTCGAGGGGTACTTCGTGCGCACGCTCGGGATGCACAGGGTCTACAACAGCGCCTTCATGCACATGCTGTTGAAGGAAGACAACGCGATGTACCGGGACGCCATCCGGAACACCCTCCACTTCGAACCGGAGATCCTCAAGCGGTACGTCAACTTCATGAGCAACCCCGACGAGAAGACCGCAGTGGAACAGTTCGGCAGGGGGGACAAGTACTTCGGCATCGCCACGCTCATGGTCACCCTCCCCGGCCTCCCGATGTTCGCGCACGGACAGTTCGAGGGGCTGGGCGAAAAATACGGGATGGAGTACCGGAAGGCCTACCGCGACGAGTCGCCGGACCCGGAGCTGGTGCGGCGGCACGAGGCGGAAATCGTTCCGTTGATGAAGCTCCGGCACCTCTTCAGCCAGACCGCGGACTTCGAGCTCTACGACGTGGTGGACGCGAAGGGCAGGGTCATCCAGGACATCTTCGCCTATTCCAATATGGCGGGCGACGAACGGGCGATCGTGTGCGTCAACAACAGGTACGAGAGTTACGCCGGCCGGATCCACGTGTCGTCGGGGAAACAGGCCGGGCCGGGAGGGGGGGACATCCGGTACAGGACGCTCGGCGAGGCGCTCCGGATGACACGATCGGCGGACGTCTATTATACATTCCGGGAGCAACGTTCGGGGCTGGAGTTCATCCGTCCGGGAAGCGATTTCCTGAACGACGGACTGGTGATCTCCCTCAGGGCCTTCCAATCCCAGGTATTCCTGGATTTCAGGGAAGTCCGCGACGCAGACGGGACCTGGGGCAGGCTCTGCCGCGAGCTCGGGGGAAAGGGAGTCCCGGACATTTCCAGGGCCGCGAGAGCCATTCCGCTCAGGGAGTTCCACGGTGCGTTCGGGAGGCTCATCGAAGAGGCGACGGGAACCTCCCTCCCCGATCTCCTCGCCCCGGATGGGGGGTCCGGGACGGCCGGCATCAGCGAACTTACGAAACGGTTCACTGCGGCATCCGCCGCCCTCGACGCGGTCGTCCCCGTCACCGCCCGGGCCAGGAAGGAACGGGAACTCGCCATGGCCGGGTGGCTCAAGAAAATGCGGTCGCTGGCCGCTCCGGACGGTTCCCCCATGCCGCCCGACGCCGCCGTGGTGATCGCGTGGCTGTCGTCATCGGCGCTGACACGAGGGGAAGGGGGAGATGCCGACGAGGTCCGAAAACGCCACAGGGACCTGCTCCTGGACGTGGTCCTGGAACACGCGTTCGCGAAACAACTCCATGACGGGCCGGCGGGCCGCAGGAAGGCGCTGCTCGTGGAGAGTCTGGTGCAGTCATGGGCGTCCTCCGGGGACACCGGAGCAACCACCGGTCCCGCGCTCCGCCGGACCCTGGAAACCCCCCAGACCCGGGAGTTCATCGGCGTGAACGTGCACGAGGGGGTGGAGTATTTCAACCGGGAATCGTTTGAGGAAATCGCGTCATACTGGGCCCTCCAGGAGAAACTGCTCCGACCGGGCCCGCAAATCAGACGGGGCCACTCCGCCGGGCCGGGGGCGGCAAAGAATTCCACGGCGGGGGGACGGGATCTGTACCGACGCCTCTGCGAGGCCGCCGCCGCCGCCGGCTACAGGTTCGGGGACCTGGCCGGATACCTGGATTCCCCCGATTTTGTTACATTGCCGGTCGCGGCAGGAACGGGTAGGGACAAACGAAAAGGTACCCCGACCCGGTCCCGGGTCGCCGGAAAACCGGCGGGGAGCGGAAAACCAAAAGGGAAATCCTGAGCCATGGCGAACGTCGTAGTCCTGATCCTCGGCGGGGGGAAGGGGGAGCGTCTCTCCCCGTTGACGAAGGTGCGGGCGAAACCCGCAATCCCGCTTGCGGGAAAATACCGGCTGATCGACATTCCGATCAGCAACTGCATCAATTCGCAGGCGCTGCAGATCTACGTGCTGACACAGTTCAACTCGGCCTCCCTCAACCAGCACATCGCCAACACCTACCGGTTCGCACCGTTCATGAAGGGATTCGTGGACGTTCTCGCGGCGCAGCAGACGCCGGTGAGCCCCGAGTGGTTCCAGGGGACCGCCGACGCCGTCAGGAAGATCCTGTGGGTGATCGAACCGTGGGAGGCGGACTATTTCATGATCCTCTCGGGCGACCACCTCTACAGAATGGATTACCGTCCCTTCATCGAACACCATATCACCGCAGGCGCCGACGTCACGATATCCGTTCAGCCGATCGGACCGCGGAACGCCTCCGATTTCGGTCTCATGAAAATCGATTCGGAGGGGATCGTCAGGGAGTTCAGCGAGAAACCGAAGGGTGAGGCGCTGAAAGCGATGGAGGTGGACACCACCGTCGTGGGGCTCGATAAAAACGAGGCCTCCCGGAAAAAATATCTCGCCTCGATGGGCATCTATATCTTCACAAAGAAGGCGATGGTCAACCTCCTTACCCATTACCCCGACGACACCGATTTCGGCAAACACCTGATCCCCCGGGCGATCGACGAGATGAAGGTGGCGGCCTACGCGTTCGACGGGTACTGGGAGGACATCGGGACCATCGAATCGTTCTACGGGGCGAACCTGGGGCTCCTGCGCCAGCCCAAGCCGGCGTTCAGCTTCTACGACATGAACTTCCCGATCTACACCCGGACCCGCTTCCTCCCCCCGTCGAAAATCCTCGACAGCAAGGTGAAGGACGCGATGATCTGCGAGGGGGCCATCCTGAAGGGGGCGGAACTGACCCATTCGATCGTCGGGATCCGCTCGCGCGTGGAGCGCGGGGCGGTCCTCACCGACACGCTCCTGATGGGGGCGGACGACTACGAAACCGAGACCGAGCGGGTCGCGGGCCTCAAACTGGGGGTTCCACCCCTCGGCATCGGGGAAAACAGCGTCATCAGCAAGGCCATCATCGACAAGAACGTCAGGATCGGGAAGAACGTTACGATCACGAACCGCGACGGCCTGGAGAACATCGAGAACGACCAGGCCGGCTACTGGATCCGGAACGGCATCGTCATCGTCGTCAAGGGGGCGATCATCCCCGACGGGACCACCATCTGACCCCCGCCAGGCCGCCGATGCGTCCGGTACGACCGTCCCGCGTCGTCATGCTGGCGACGGAGAACGACGCGCTGAAGGGGGCGAAAGTCGGGGGCATCGCCGACGTGATCCGCGACCTCCCGGGAGAGCTCGCGCCCCTCGGCTGGAACACCACGGTCATCATCCCCTCGTACGGTGTCCTCCACACCCGGAACCCCTCCGAAAAAATCGCCGACGTGACATTTCCCTTCCGCGGGCGCGAGGAGTTCTGCGAGATCTGGAGGGTGACGGACCCCCGGCCGGCGCCCCGGGGTGATTTGCGGCCCGACCGGGCCGCTCCCCCCGGGCGTCCGGGGACGGAGCATCTCCTCCTGCACCATCCCTCCATCGGCGGAGAGCCCATCTACTACCATGACCCCCCGGGGAACGCGTTCGCCCGGGACTCGACCAAGTTCGCGCTCTTCTGTTCGGCGGCGGGACAGTACCTCCGCACCGAGGAGGAACCGTACGTCCTCCACCTCCACGACTGGCACACCGGGTACGTATTCCTGCTCGCCGAACTCCACCCGGCCTTCGTCCACCTCCGCCACGTCCGGAAGATCTTCACGATCCATAATGTGGGCTACCAGGGGACGCGTCCGATGCGGAAATTTCCGCCGTCGCTGGAGGACTGGTTCCCGGAGCTCTTTCATAAGAAAGGGTGGATCCGGGCCTGGGAGGACACACGGTACGAGGTGCCCACCTTCACCCCGATGCTCGCGGCGATCAGGCACGCGTCCATGGTCACGACCGTCTCGCCGACATACGCGAAGGAAATCACCACGGCGTCCGACCGTGAGAACGCCGTCTACGGCGGTGAAGGGCTGGAGGTGGCGCTGAGGGCCGCGCACGATGAGGGTCGGCTGGTCGGCATCCTGAACGGGGTGGAATACCCGGCGGAACCGGGGACCGCGTCCCGGGCGGCGGATGCGGGTTCCGGCGACGAGGCGCTCGCGACGACGATCATCGCCGAAATCTCCGGGGCCCCGGACCGCACCCGCGTGCCCTTCGCCGACGAAATCCCACGCCGCGTCCGCAGCATGCTGGACGGCACCGGCAGGTTCGTGCTGTCGAGCGTCACGAGGATTTCCGAACAGAAGGTCCGGTTGATGTTCGAGAGGGGGAGGGACGGGAGGACCGCGCTGGAGCGCATCCTCTCCCTTGTCACCGAAAGGGGGGCCGGGTACATTTTCATCGGTTCCGGCGCCGATGAATACGAGAAGGCCCTCGGGGAGGCCTTCCGGAAGTACGAATCCTTCATCTTCCTCAACGGATTCTACAGGGAATCGGCGCGCGGCCTGTTCACGCGGGGGGACCTCTTCGTGATGCCGAATTCGTACGAACCGTGCGGGATCACGCAGATGCAGGCGATGCGCGAGGGTCAGCCCTGCCTCGTGCACGCGGTGGGGGGGCTGAAGGACACGGTCATCGACGGCGGGGACGGGTTTACCTTCGGGGGTTCGACGCTTGTCGAAAAAGTGGATAATTTCGTGGGAGCGGTCAGACGGGCCCTCGATCTCCGACGCGACGACCCGCAGGGGTGGAAAGAGATGGTGGAGGCCGCTAGGAAAGCCAGGTTCGGCTGGGGGGAAAGCGCGAAAAAATACGCGAAAATCTACGCCGGGGAGGGCAAGCCCGCACGCCGAGGGTGAACCGGGACCCGGTCCGGGTTGATTCAGAGGCCGGGACTGATTACATTGTCGGGTCAGTCACCCCAATCACATTCGTTCCACCCTCACTACTATTATCTAAGGAGGCAACAATCATGAAACTTTCGCTATTGGTTACGTTCGCGGTCATCCTGTCGCTGTCAATCGCGTCCACGGCCTTCGGGCAGGGTTCGTCCGGCATGACCGAAGCCCCGTTCATCAAGGATTTCATCGGATCCGTCGAAGCGGCCGAGGGAAAACTCCTCGCCATCGAGGGGGCGATGAAGGGCAAGGAGACCTGGCGCCCGATGGAGGGTGTGAGGTCGGTGAGCGAAACATACCTCCATGTCGCGTTCGGGAACTATCTCATGATGAAGCTCGTGGGATTCGAACCCCCCGCCGACGTGAATTTCTCCATGGACATGAAAAAATGGGACACGCAGACAACCGACCTGTCCGCGATCGCCGACATTCTGAAGGCGTCGTTCAGTTTTCTCCGCACGTCCGCCCAACAAGTCACGCCCGCGCAGCTCGATGAGACGATGAATTTTTTCGGGACCGAGATGACCAAGAGGCACGCGATGCTCGAGGCGGTGGGCCACATCCACGAACACCTCGGGCAGTCGATCGCCTACGCCCGGATGAACAAGGTCGTGCCGCCGTGGAC
>QJVY01000037.1 GCA_003235555.1 Ignavibacteria bacterium
GGATCCCGACGATGATGAGGAGGATCCCGCTGATCATTTCGATTTTCGGGAGATGCCGTTTCATCCTGTTGAAGGGGGCGTAGAAGATGTTGATGCTCAGGCCCGCGAGGATGAAGGGGATTCCCAGCCCCGCCGAATAGGCGGAAAGCAGGAATATTCCGCGCGAAACGCTCTCCTGCTGGCTCGCGAGGGTCAGAATGGACGCCAGGATCGGACCGATGCAGGGTGTCCAGCCGAAGGCGAACGCGAGACCCACGACGAGGGCGCCCGCCGCACCGAGGGGCTTGCCCTTGGTGTGGAACCGTTTTTCATAGTTGAGGAACGGGATTTTGAAGAGTCCCGTCATATGAAGGCCGAACAGGATGATGACGGCGCCCGCGATCTTCGTGATGATGTCGAGCTGTTCGCGCAGGACCTGTCCGAAAAACGTGGCCGAGGCGCCGAGGGAGATGAAGACGATGGAAAATCCGACGACGAAGAAGATGGAGTTGATGAAAATCCGCCTTCCGGCGGCGGATCGACCCGTCGAGCCCGCCATCTCTTCAAACGAGACGCCGGAAATGAACGAGAGGTATCCCGGGACGATCGGTAAGACGCAGGGGGAGATGAACGAAGCGAAACCGGCAAAAAAGGCGATCAGGACGCTGACATTTTCCAATACTACCATCCTCATTCAAGCGGAATAACGCCGTAAGATACCAATTTCCCTCCGGTTTTCAAAGAAACGGGGAGGTCTCCCGGGCGGAGCGGGGTCCGGTTGGTGTCGGTTACTCCCGCACCACCCACACCTTGACTTTCGTCTCCACCGTGGGGTGGAGTTTGATGTCCGCAGAGTAGATGCCGAGCGCCTTGATGGGTTCCTCGGTCGAGATGACCCTTTTGTCGACCGTAAACCCCTTTTCGGCGAGCGCCTCGGCGATCATCTGCGTTGTCACCGTGCCGAAGAGTTTTTCATCCTCGCCGACCTTCATCTTCAGCGTGACGGAGGTTTTTTCGAGTTCGGTCCCGAGCTTGCGCGCCCGCGTGGCATCCTTGTCATCGCGCAGCGACCGCTGTTTCTTCTCCTCTTCGAGGGTACGCATGTTGCCGTCGGTCGCCTCGTAGCCGATTTTTCTCGGGATGATGTAGTTCCGGGCGAACCCGTCCTTGACGTCCACGATGTCGCCGGTGGAACCCAGTTTGGCGTGGTCCTGCCTCAAAATGATTTTCATGATCGGACTCCTCTGTCGTTGTTCGGGTGGAGAATCAGCGGATGGATTCGGAGACGAAGGGAATGAGGGCGAGGTGCCGCGCCCGCTTGATTGCCTGCACGAGCTGCCGCTGGTGCCCCGCGCAGTTCCCGGTGATGCGTTTCGGGATGATTTTCCCCTGTTCCGAAACGAATCGGGACAGTCGCCGTTCGTCCTTGTAGTCGATGTAGGTTTCCTTGTTGTCGCAGAAGCGGCATGATCGGCGCTTCTTCGACTGCTGTTCATGTCTGGCCATTGGTCGTTCCTAAAATTCCTGTGTGAGTTGTGGTCTGTCGTCCAACGATGTTACCGTCACCTCGCGGCGGCGGGTTCCCTACCTGCCGTCCTCGGGAAAGAGGGGGGCGCGGGAATCAGAATCCTTTTTTTCGGCTTTATCCGCACTCACCGGTTCCTGCGGTTTCTCCCCCTTGACGGGTCTTCCGGATGTTCCGGCCTCTCCGGTTTTTTCCGTGCCAGGGTTCTCCGTTGCCGGGACGGCTGCCGCTGTGGTCTCGGCGGCGGTCTTTGCGCGGGCCTCCAGAGCGTATTTATCGAGGAGGATGGTGAGGAAGCGGATGATGTTCTCGTCGAGCTGGTAGACGCGTTCGAGCTGCGCGATCATCTGGCCGGGGCCTTCGAATTCGACGTTCAGGTAATACCCGTTGTTTTTCTTGTCGATCGGGTACGCCATGCGTTTGCGACCCCAGCGGTTGGTGGCGGTGATGGTGCCGCCGTTTCTCTCGATGGCTTCCGCGACGCGGGCGATGGTCGCCTCGATCTGGGAATCCTCGATCGAGGCATTGATGATGTAGGTGGTCTCGTAGGACCTGTGTGCTTCTGACATGTTTTCCCTCTGGACTGTTGAACAAGATCCCCGGCATCGGCCGGACGGGCCGGCTTTCCGGGAACAGGGTTTTGGTGTATCAGTTTTTGTTGACGACGTTCATCGCGGTGTCGATTCCGGATCGCACGACCATGAGAACGCCGTCGGCGGCCCGGGAGGTCATCCCGCTCACGATCTCGAGTTCCGGCCGCGTGAAATCCGACAGGACGTAGTCCGCGGTGGATTCCCCCGGTGCCGGTGCTCCCTCCCCGGAAATTCCGCACCGGAGGCGGGGGAAAAGCTCCGTTCCCAGTTCCGCGATCACCGACGCGAGGCCGTTATGACCTCCGTCGCTCCCTTTCTTCCTGAGCCTCAGAGTCCCGACCGGGAGATGCAGGTCGTCGCAGCAGATGATCAGGTCCGAAGGATCCGCTTCCGATTCGGAGAGGAAGGATCGAACGGCCTCGCCCGAATTGTTCATGTAGGTCGAGGGCTTGACCAGTGCGATCTCTCTTCCGTACCGGCGCCCGACGGCGCTCCTGTGGAGCCGGAAGGTCCTGAACCGGACGTCCAGCCTGAGTGCCAGCTCATCGATGACCCGGAACCCGGAGTTATGCCGGGTTTCATCGTATTCAGATCCGGGATTGCCCAGGCCGACGACGACAAACATAGGAGAACGGTGATTCCCGTCGCCCTTACTTCTTTCTCTCCTCTTTCGCGGGCGGGGTCGGGGTTTTCCCGGCCTCGGCCTTTGCTTCAGGGGCGCCTTCCTCCTCACCCTCCTCCGGTTTCTTGCCCTTCGCGATGACCTCGGGCTCTTCCGCCTCGCCTTCAGCGCCCGGTTCCGGCACCACTTCCTTCTCCACCGTCGGTGGAATCACGCCGAGGATGGTATCTTCCTCGTTTGCGAGGATGGTGACGTCCGCGATCTTGATGTCGCTGACGTGGATAAAATCGTTGATCTTCAGTTCCTCCGCGTTCACTTCGATGTGATTCGGAATGTTTTTCGGAAGGCAGGAAATCTTCAACGCCCTGATCGACTGCTGGAGGACACCGCCCTCCTTCACGCCGACCGGTGTGCCGCCCGTGATCACGACGGGGATTTCCAGTGTGATCTCCTCATTTTCGCGCAGGCCGAGCAGGTCCACGTGGATCGGTTTCTCCGTCACCGGGTCGAACTGCACCTCGCGGAGGATGCATTTCTTCGTCCCCCCGTCGCCGAACTCCAGGCTGATGATGTGCGACTCGGTGGTGTAGATGAGCGGCTGGAGGCTCTTCCCCGTGACGGCAAAGGGAATGTTGTCCTCCCCGTGGATGTAGTAAATGCCGGGGACCTTGCCTTCTTTGCGGAGGGCACGGGAGTGCCGTCCCGTCCGGGTCCTGTTTTCCGCCTTGATGATGATCTCTTGCATAAGAACTCCTGATGTTAACTTTTGTCCACGTCGAAGAGCGAACTGATCGACTGGTTTGAAAATCCCCTGCGGATCGCCTCGCCAAACAGTTCGGAAACCGTCAGGACCTCGATTTTCCGCGTCATCTCCGCCGGTGCGGTGATCGGTATCGAATCGGTGACATAGACCCTCGAGACGACCGACGACGTGATCCGTTCAAGCGCCTTCCCCGACAGGATCGCATGGGTACACGCGCCGTAGATTTCGAGCGCACCCTTTGCCCTCAGGGCCTCGGCGGCACCGCAGAAGGTCCCGCCGGTGTCGATGAGATCGTCGACAATCAGAATATTCCTCCCGGCGACGTTTCCGATGACATTCATGACCTCTGCGAGGTTCGGTGTCGGCCTCCGCTTGTCGATGAGGATCAGGTCCGCGTCCAGCCTCTTCGCAAAGGCCCTCGCCATCTTGATACCGCCGACATCGGGGGAGACGACGGCGAGGTTGGGGATCGTCCGACTGGTGAAGAACCCCGAGTAGAGGGTCGACGAGTAGAGATGGTCGACCGGTATGTCGAAAAAACCCTGGATCTGCGGTGCGTGGAGATCCATCGTGATGATCCTGTCGGCGCCCGCCTCGGTGATGAGGTTCGCAACGAGTTTCGCGGTGATCGACACCCGGGGCTGATCCTTCCGGTCCTGCCGGGCGTATCCGAAATAGGGGATCACCGCGGTCACTTTCCGCGCCGAAGCCCGCCTCGCGGCGTCGATCATGATGAGAAGCTCGAGGAGGTTCTCGGCCGGCGGGTTCGTGGACTGGATGATGAAGACGTCAGTCCCGCGGACATTCTCCCCGTATTTGACCCACATTTCACCATCACTGAAATTCCTCAGCACGCAATTACCGAGCGGGAGTTCCAGGTTCGCAGCGATCTTTT